>NZ_JBIWKX010000017.1:24163-91410 GCF_044765885.1 Amycolatopsis sp. NPDC102389 | reverse complement strand
TGACCGGTTTTTCGCAGGGTGGTGTGTGGCAAGTGGGGTTAGAACCCCACTTGCCACTCACGACCTCCGCGCGAAGATGTGCAAAGTTCCCAAATCGGTCACTTTAACCTGAGAAAGTGTCCTTTGTGGACACCCGGGAGCATTCCGACCCTCTTCGGCAAGCTCGTAGCTGCCACTCAGGCCACCCCGCCACGTTTGACTTTCGGCTCAATAGAACCGTCCTTGCCACTCACGAGGTCTCACTCCCCGTGGTAATGCAGACCGGTCCTCTTCAGAACCACCCAGCGTTCACCGGGCCTGTCCGCGACGACCGGATACCACCGCGGCGCGACCGCGGCGGTCAGTTCGTCACCCCGGTCGATGAGGGAGCTCACCGCGGGTTCACCCACCACGATGAGCGCGGACCAGTCGACGTGCGCCAGCAGGTTGTCCTCGGTGACCCCGAACCGTTCCCCCAGGACCGTGACCAGGTCGTGCCCGGTGTCCGGGCCGGACTGGACTTCGCTGACGTCCGGGGCCTCTTCGTCGACGACGGCATCGGGCTCGTCGTAGTCGTCGTCCTCGTCTTCATCTTCTTCGTCGTCTCCGCGTTCTTCGGACCAGACGTGGTGATCGAGCCGCGAGATGCTGTTGCTCAGGTCGAAGGCCTGCTCGTCGGTCATGCACAGCGTCACCGTGTGCCCGTCGGTCAACGTGAAGGTCAGTTCGGCCTCCGGGTAGCCGCTGGTGCCGGGCTCGGCCTCGACCATGCCCGCCACGGTCCCGGCCAGCGCCGTGGGCGCCGGGCTCGTGCCCCAGTCCAGCGACGGCAGGTTCGCGGCCATCTCCAGTACGCAGGTCGCGGCGGTCCAGAACGCGTCCTTGTCGCGGAAATCCTTGCGGCTGCTGGTCAGGGTCCGGCCGCCGCCCAGCGGCTCGGTGCGGGCGTCCACTTGCCCCCGGCCGGTCCCGTTCTCCCAGATCGCGGTGACCGTGACCCGGTTGGCCAGGCGTTTGCGGTAGTTCTCGATATGGCCTTCCCTGGCGAGTTCCCAGCCGTTCACCGTCTCGGGCCAAGCGTCGTGCACTGCGGATTTCCTTTCCTGACGGGAAGACCCCCGGTCTCGGACGTGACAGGTCCGGTGATCGTTCCCGGTTCGCTTGACAACCGCTGCGCCACCCGGTCTACTGGAGGTATCGAACAAGCGTTCGAAGTGCCGCCTTCCCCGTGGCATGCCAGTGCCGTCCACAAAGGATGGTCTAGGTGTCGTGGGGAGGCGAGGTCCGGTGACAGCGGAGGTGGTCGAGGCACGGGCCTTGCCGTTGGCGAGGCTGGCGGCTTTGCCAGGAGTGAGCACGGCCAGTGGCGTGGCTTCCGCGGCCGAACACGCGAGGACGACGGGAAGGGTGCTCCCGGTGTCCCCGGCGTTGTCCGGTCTGCTGCCCGCCGCGGGGCTCCGGCGCGGGAGCACCGTTTCGGTGCTGGGGTCCACGTCACTGATGCTCACCCTGCTGGCCGCCGCGACCGCCGGCGGTGCGTGGGCGGTCGCGGTCGGCCTGCCCGCGCTCGGGGTGGTCGCCGCCGCGGAACTCGGGGTCGAGGTGGGCAGGCTGGCGCTGGTCCCCCGTCCCGGTGCCGAGTTCCCGGCGGTGACCGCGGCCTTGCTCGACGGCTTCGATCTCGTGGTCGTCGGTCCGGGGCTCGCCCGGCCCGACGTGGCGAGAAGGCTGTCCGCCCGCGCGCGCAACCGCGGTTCGGTGCTGCTTTCGCTGGGTTCCTGGCCCGGCGCGGAGGTCGAGCTGAGCTGTCGTCGTTCGCGCTGGACGGGCTTCGACGGTGGTGGCGCGGGCTATCTGCGCGCTCGTGAGGTGGAGGTACGAGCGGGTGGCCGGGGTGCGGCCGCCCGGCCGATGTCCGCCTTGCTGCGGTTTCCCGGCGAGGGTGAGGTCGAGCGTGCCGACTTCCCCGCGACCAGGTGGGGGACGGCATGAACCCGCCGGTGCGCATGCTGGTGCTGTGGTGCCCGGATTGGCCCGCGGTCGCCGCCGCGGCCGTCGCGGGCGAACCCGTCGGCCGCCCGGCCGCGGTCTTCTCGGCGAACCGTGTGGTCGCCTGCACCGCGGTGGCCAGGGGATACGGCGTCCGCCGCGGGATGCGGCGGCGCGAGGCCCAGTCCTGTTGCCCGGAGCTGGCGGTCTTCGGTGAGGACGACGGCCGCGACGCCCGGCTCTTCGAATCCGTCGCACGGGCGGTGGAGGAGCTGGCCGTCGGCGTCGAGGTGGTGCGCCCCGGGATCGTCGCCGTTCCGGTCGAAGGCGCGGCCGGTTACTTCGGCGGGGAGCACGGTCTTCTCGAAAGACTGGTGGACGAGGTGTCGGTGGCGGCGGGGGTGGAGAGTCAGGTCGGCGTGGCCGACGGCCTGTTCGCCGCGACGCTCGCCGCCCGCCGTTCGACACTGGTCGAACCCGGTGAGACGGCGGAATTCCTGGCCCCGCTGCCCATCCGCGAGCTCGACCAGCCCGAGGCCGACCGCGCCGAACTGGTCACCTTGCTCAAGCAGCTCGGCCTGCACACGCTGGGTTCCTTTGCGGCGCTTGACGAAAGCGATGTCTCCGCGCGCTTCGGGACGGAGGGTGTGCTCGCGCACCGGTTGGCGCGAGGACGGTCCGAGCGTCCGCCGTCGCGCCGCCGCCCGCCGCCGGAGCTCTCGCTCGCGAAGGCGTTCGACCCGCCGATCGACCGGGTCGACGCCGCCGCGTTCGTGGCGAAAGGGCTCGGTGAGCGCTTCCATGCCGGGCTCGCCGCGTACGGGCTGGCCTGCACCCGGCTCGGCATCTACGCCACCACCGAGACCGGCGAACAGCTCGGCCGGGTGTGGCGTTGCGCCGAACCGCTGACCCCGCTCGGCGTCGCGGACAGGGTGCGCTGGCAGTTCGAAGGCTGGCTGAAAGCCAAGGACCGCCCCAATTCCGGGGTCGTCCGGCTGCGGCTGGAGCCGGAGGAGACGGTCGAAGGCCGGTCGCTGCAGCTCGGGTTGTGGCAATCGGGTGCGGCGGGTGTGCTGCGGCCGTCCACCGAAGACGGGGACCTGTCCGGCGAGCGCGCCGGCCGCGCCCTGGTGCGGGTGCAGGGGCTGCTCGGCCCGGAGAGCGTCTTCACCGCGGTGCTCGACGGTGGCCACGGTCCCGCCGAGCGGGCCCGGCTGGTGCCGTGGGGCGACAGGCGGGAGAAGACGGCGCAGGCGGACGCGAACTGGGCCGGAAGGCTCCCGTCGCCCTCCCCGGCGACGGTGTTCGCCCGGCCGGTGCCCGCACAGGTGCTGGACGAGAACGGGCGCGTCGTGGAGATCACCGCGCGGCGCCGGGTCACCGCCGCGCCGTTCCTCGTGAGCTTCGAGGGCGGTGAGCCGCGCGAGGTCCTCGCCTGGGCGGGGCCGTGGTTCGTCGGTGTCCGGGCCGGGGCGGGGCACGCCCGGTCGGGGACCCGGATGCGGTTGCAGGTGCTCTTGGCCGACGGGCAAGACGCCGAGGAGGCGGTGCTGCTCCGCTTCGAGCACCACAAGAATCCGATGTGGACACTGGAAGGGAAGTACGACTGAACATGGACGAGGAGTACACGCGGTTGGTGCGGCGATGGCTTGAGGAACCGGCCATCCCGGTGCAACGTGCCGAGTTGGACACCGCCTGGGCGGCGTGCGTCCCGCGCGCGGAAGTGTTCGTCCCCGCGCCGAGAAGCTCGACCGAGAACCGGTGACCGATGGGCTGGAACAACCCTCCGCGGCCGTGGAAGGACCTCGCTCGCGAGCTCGCGGGCGAGGTACCGCCCGGCGACGGCGGCGACAGCCCCGCCTGGAGTGCCAAGCGGCAGGGCTATCAGCCGCCCGCGGATCTGACCGGGCTGATCGGTGACGACGACGGCGCCACCGCGCGCCGGGTGCCGTACGCCGAACTGCACTGCCATTCGAACTTCAGCTTCCTCGACGGGGCGAGCCATCCCGAGGAGCTGGTGGAGGAGGCCGCGCGGCTGGGCCTGGACGCGATCGCGCTCACCGATCACGACGGCATGTACGGCGTGGTGCGCTTCGCCGAAGCGGCGAGGGAACTGGGCGTGCACACCGTTTTCGGCACGGAGCTCAGCTTCGGCCTGTCCGGCCCGCAGAACGGGTTCGCCGATCCCGAGGGCGAGCACCTGCTCTTGCTGGCCAAGCAGAAGGACGGCTATCTGAGCCTGAACCGGGCGATCACCGCCGGGCAGCTGCACGGCTTCGACAGACGGTCGTTGTCCCCCAAGGAAAGGGCGGAGAAGGGCCGGCCGGTCTACGATCTGCGCGCGGTCGCCGAAGAGGTCCGCGGGAAGTGCGTGGTGCTCACCGGCTGCCGCAAGGGCGCGGTGCGCAAGGCGCTCGTCACCGAAGGCCCGGCCGCGGCCGTCGTGCGGCTGAAGGAACTCATCGACTGCTTCGGCCGGGAAAACGTCTACGTCGAACTCATCGACCACAGCCTTCCCTTGGACAGCACGCACAACGACCTGTTGAGCGAGATGGCCGCGGAA
Source organism: Amycolatopsis sp. NPDC102389 (assembly GCF_044765885.1). Lineage (NCBI taxonomy): Bacteria > Bacillati > Actinomycetota > Actinomycetes > Pseudonocardiales > Pseudonocardiaceae > Amycolatopsis > Amycolatopsis sp. NPDC102389. Next base: position 86,879 of record NZ_JBIWKX010000017.1, on the reverse strand, counting down.
TTCGGGCTGCCGACGGTGGCGACCACGGCCGCGCACTACGCCCGGCCGGAGCGGGCTCCGCTCGCCGACGCGCTGAGCGCCATCCGCGCCCGGCGGGGCCTGGAGGAGATGGAGGGCTGGCTGCCCGCCGCGGGGACGGCGTTCCTGCGGTCGGGGGAGGAGATGGCCGAGATCTTCGCGCGGTATCCGGGCGCGGTGCAGCGGGCGGCGCTGCTCGGGCGGGAGTGCGCGTTCGAACTCCACCACATCGAGCCGAAGCTGCCGCCGTTCGACGTACCGGAGGGACACACCGAAGCGTCCTACTTGCGCTACCTCACCAAGAAAGGCGCGGAGGAGCACGAGAAGAACAAAGACGCCGAGTACCGCGAAAAAGCCGGGAAGCTGATCGACCACGAGCTGGAGATCATCGAAGAACTGGGCTTCCCCGGCTACTTCCTGATCGTCTGGGACATCGTGCGGTTCTGCCGGGAGAGCGACATCCTCTGCCAGGGCCGGGGATCGGCCGCGAACTCGGCGGTCTGTTACGCGCTCGGCATCACCAAGGTCGACGCCGTGCGCTACGGCCTGCTCTTCGAACGGTTCCTCGCCCCGGAACGCGACGGCTATCCGGACATCGACCTCGACATCGAATCCGATCGCCGTGAGGAGGCGATCCAGTACGTCTACCGGAAATACGGGCGGCTGAACACCGCGCAGGTGGCGAACGTGATCACCTACCGTGCGCGGTCCGCGGTCCGGGACGCGGCGCGGGCGCTGGGATACTCGCCCGGCCAGCAGGACGCGTGGAGCAAGCAGATCGACCGCTGGGGTGCGTTGCGGGCCACGGAGAAGGACCACGATCACGACATCCCGGAGGAGGTCGTGGAGCTGGCCTGCGCGCTTGAGGACTTCCCGCGGCATCTCGGCATCCATTCCGGTGGCATGGTGATCTGCGAACAGCCGGTGAGCGAGGTGGTCCCGATCGAATGGGCCCGCATGGAGAATCGCAGCGTCGTGCAATGGGAGAAGGACGACTGCGCCGCCGCCGGATTGGTCAAATTCGACCTGCTCGGGCTCGGAATGTTGTCGGCCCTGCATTATATGATCGATCTGGTTCGTGACCACAAAGGGGAAGAGGTCGACATCTCCGAATTGGATCTCAAGGATCAGAACATCTACGAAATGCTCTGCCGTGCCGACGCGATCGGTGTCTTCCAGGTGGAGAGCCGCGCGCAGCTGGCCACGCTTCCTCGCTTGCGCCCCAAGAAGTTCTACGATCTGGCGGTCGAGGTCGCGCTCATCCGGCCCGGTCCGATCCAGGGTGGTTCGGTGCATCCCTACATCCGGCGCAAGAACGGTCAGGAGAAATGGGATTTCGACCATCCGAAACTGGCCAACGCGCTGGGGAAGACGCTCGGCGTCCCGTTGTTCCAGGAACAGATGATGCAGATCGCGCTCGACATCGCCGATTTCACGCCGGCGGAGGCGGATCAGTTACGGCACGCCATGGGTGCCAAACGCTCCGAACACAAGATGGAAAGACTCAAACGTCGCTTCCTCGAAGGTGCCGCGAAGAACGACGTCGACGGGGAGCTGGCGGAGAAGATCTTCGGCAAGCTCAAGGCCTTCGCGAATTTCGGTTTCCCGGAGAGTCACGCGCTGAGTTTCGCCCTGCTGGTGTTCGCGAGTTCGTACTTCAAGTACTACCACCCGGACGCGTTCCTGGCGGGTTTGCTGCGCGCGCAACCGATGGGGTTCTACTCACCGCAGTCGTTGGTCGCCGACGCGCGGCGGCACGGAGTGCGGGTGCTCGGCCCGGACATCAACGCGAGCCTCCCGCACGCGACGCTGGAACCCTTGCCGGAAGGGGGAAAGCTGCTCGCCGTGCGAGGCGGCCTGTCCACCGTGCGGATGATCGGCGAGAACCTGGCGAAGAAGATCGTCGAGGAGCGGGAACGCGACGGCCCGTTCGCGGACCTGGCGGAGGTCGCCCGGCGGGTGCGGCTGACCAAACCGCAGGTCGAGGCGCTGGCCGCGGCCGGCGCGTTCGCTTGTTTCGGCGAGAGCAGGCGGAGCGCGCTCTGGGCGGCGGGCGCGGTCGCCGACGAAAGCCTGGAGAAACTGCCGGGGCTCATCACCGGGGTCAAAGCGCCGATGTTGCCCGGGATGGACGAAATCGACATCGCGGCGGCGGACGTCTGGGCCACCGGGGTGTCACCGGACAGCTTCCCGACCCAGTTCATCCGGGAACACCTCGACGAACTCGGCGTCGTCACGGCGGCGGGCCTGCGCGAGATCTCGCACGGCACACAGGTGCTGACCGGGGGCGCCGTGACCCATCGCCAGCGGCCGGCGACCGCGGGCGGTGTCACCTTCATGAACCTCGAAGACGAGACGGGGATGATCAACGTCATCTGCACGATGGGTGTGTGGCAGCGCTATCACCGGGTCGCCCGCGGCAGTCCCGCGCTGCTGGTCCGCGGCGTGGTCGAGCGCACCGGCGAGGTGGTGAACGTCCTCGCCGAACAGATCCGGCACCTGCCGTTGCGGATCACCGCCAAGTCCCGTGACTTCCGCTGAATCCCCTTGACGATCACCCGAGGGCTGTGCTGAAGTTCCTTCAGCGTCGCAGTGCACCCGGCAAAGGGACCGCCGTGGGCATGGAGGCGCCGGACCATGGGAAATCATGGAAACCACAGCTCAGACGAACGGCCGGTTGACGGCGTTCGGAAATCAACTCGTTCAGGTTCACAATTGGCTGCGTAAAGAGCTGGCCTTGCTGCACGACGACCTCGGGTCGGTCGCGGAGGGGCGCGCCGAGCGGCTGCGCGATCTCCGGGCGCATTGCCTCACCTTCTGCTCGGCGCTGACCAGGCATCACACCGGTGAGGACGGCGGCGCTTTCCTTGTGCTGGCGGACAAATTCCCCGAATTGCGGCCGTCGCTCGAAGAACTCGCGCACGACCACGGGGTGATGACCGGGATCATCGAACGGCTCGAAGAGCTGGTCGCCGGTGTCGGCCCCGGGTCGAGTCAGGACGAGATCCTTGACGTCCAACGGGAACTGGACGGCCTCACGGCGATCATGGAGACGCATTTCCGGTACGAGGAGAAGCGGATCGTCGAGGTGCTCAACTCGCTGGACATGCCGGAGTGGCAGGAGTCGAAACCGTCTTTCTTGCTGAAGACGCATTAGGACACGTTCTGTCCTATACGGGCTCTAGCGTTCTTCTCATCGCTTACGACGACTGAGGAGAACTCCGATGAGCAACCCGATTCCCGACGGCTACCACTCGGTCACCCCGTGGATCATCTCGCGGGACACCGCGGGCGTGATCGACTTCTTGAAGCGGGTTTTCGACGCGGAACCGATCGGCGAACCCGTGTACGTCGAGGGCGGGAAGATCGGGCACGCCGAGGTCCGGATCGGCGACTCGGTCGTCATGTTGTTCGACGCGCGTGACGACTGGGTCGACACTCCGGCGTACCTGCGGCTCTACGTCGAGGACAGCGTGGCGACGCAGCGCCGGGCCGTCGAGGCGGGCGCCGAAGAAGTGACAAGGCAGACCGAGCTCTTCTTCGGCGACCGCGTCGGCCGGGTTCGTGACCCGTTCGGCAACCTGTGGTGGATCCAGACCCGGCTGGTCGACCTCGACCAGCCGGAGATGGAGCGCCGGATGAACGATCCGAAGTTCATCGAGGCCATGCGCTACGTCTCCGGCACGGAGATCATCTCGAGCCGCTGAAATCGGTAGGGTGGTGGCAGCGACGCGGAGGTGAGCCGGTGGATCACCACCCACTCCGGGGCAACCCCGGGGAGCACGAGGACAGCGAGACAAGGCGCCCCGCGCGAGAGCGGCATGCTTCGCGTACGGGTCCGCGCGGATGACAGGAGAAAGAGTCATCTCCGCGTCGCTCCTCGAACCCCTGCCGGTCTGGCGATTCCAGGTGGCCCGCTGGGCGACCTTCGACGACTGTGCCGCCGCCCTCGACCTGACGACCGGCGAACTCTCGTGGTTCGCCGACGCGAAGGGATGGAACAGGCGCGCGGCCGAGCCGGTCCGGCACTACACCTATCGCTGGATCCCGACCGCTTCGGGCGGGGTGCGGCTCATCGAGCGGCCGAAACCGCGGCTCGCCGAACTGCAGCGCCGGATCGTGCGGCACGTCGTCGACGCGCTGCCGGTGCACGAGGCCGCGCACGGATTCCGGCGCGGGCGTTCGCCGATGTCGTGCGCGGCACCGCATGCCGGCCGCGAAACCGTGGTCAGGATGGACCTCGAAGGGTTCTTCCCGGCGGTGTCCGCGCGCCGGATCTCGGGGTTGCTCGCCCTCGCCGGCTATCCGCCCGCGGTGGCGGAAGCGCTGGCGGGCATTCTCACCACGGCCGTTCCGCCCGATGTCCTCGCCACCGTGCCCGGCGGACGGCGGGATCCGGCGCGAACGCGGCTGCTGAACAACCTGGCGGCCACGCATCTGCCGCAAGGCGCGCCGTCCTCGCCCTCGGTCGCGAACGCGGTCACGCACCATCTGGACCGTCGGCTCGACGGGCTCGCGCGCGCACTGGGCGCGACGTACACCCGATACGCCGACGATCTGGCGTTCTCCGGGGATTCCCTGCCGCTGCACCGCTTGCTGCCCGGCGTCCGGCGGATCGTGACCGGCGAGGGTTTCCGGCTCCGGGACGACAAGACCTCGATCGCCGCCGCGCACCAGCGGCAACGGGTCGCGGGCCTGGTGGTCAACAGCGCGCCCGCCGCGACGCGTGCCGACTACGACGCCCTGCGTGCCCTGCTCCACAACTGCGTCCGGACCGGCCCGGAGGCGTAGAACCGGGGCGAGCACCCGGACTTCCGTGCCCATCTTCTCGGCCGGATCAGCTGGATCGCCGCGTCTTCGCCGGCACGGACGGCGAAGCTGCGCGCGATGTTCGACAGGATCACCTGGCCGTGAGCGGGTGTGCGATCCTGGACGGGTGATCGAGACTGCGGAGGACTACCGAGAAGCCGTTCTTTCCCAGCAATGGTGGGAAAAACGCAGTTTCGTCGGCTGTGATTTCACCGAAGCCGACCTGCGCGGGCTGCGCACTCAAGGCTGCACCTTCGACCAGTGCGACTTCACCAAGACCGACTTCGACGCCTCGCGCCACGAGGCGTCCGCGTTCCGCTCGTGCACCTTCGACCGCACTGTGCTGGCGAACACACGGTGGAGCTCGTGCTCGATGCTCGGATCGTCCTTTGTGGACTGCCGGTTCCAGAAGATCGCCTTCACCGAATGCGATCTTTCGCTGGTCTCGCTCAGCAAGGCTCGGTTGTCCAAAGTGGACCTGGGTGGCCTGCGGCTTCGTGAGGCGAACCTGCTCGAAGCGGATCTGACCGGTGCCGATCTGCGCGGCGCGGACCTCACCGGTGCCCGGCTGGCGGGGGCGAAGCTCGAGGGCGCGGACCTGCGCGGCGCGCGGCTCGACGCCAACGGCCTGGTGCAGGCGAACCTCTCCGGTGTCCACGTGGACACCGAGACCGCGATCGCCTACGCCGCCGCGCACGGTCTCGTCATCCACTGACACCGCGTGCAAGGAACGGGCCGTTCCTTGCGAAATCCGCAAGGAACGGCCCGTTCATAGCGCTAGTCGATCGGCGGTTCGCCCGGATCCAGCTCGATGAGGTCGCCCTCGGCGAGCAACTCCTCGATGGACGCGGGCAGCAGGTACGCCGATCCGCCACCCGGCTGGTTGAACCACGGGATCGCGACACCGGCGAGGGCTTCGAGCGGACGCTGCACGCGGTACACGTGGTATGGCCGGTTCACCCACTCCGGCACGAGCGAACGCTCCTCGAACGGCGTCCCGGCCGCGTAGGTCAGGTTGCCGTTCGGGCCGCCGAAACGGTCCAGCTCGCTGCCCGCGGGCAGCTCACGCAGCTCCTTGCCGCGGAACAGCGTCAGCGGCGGCTCGCCGTTGAGCGGCGAGATCGGCCAGTTCTGCTTGGCGTCCGGAGTCCCGGCGTTCGCCGCGGCCGGCGGGCGGGCCGGTTCCTCGCGCCGCATCGGCGGCGGCGGAGGCGGCGTCACCGGCGGCTCACGCCGCGGCGGCGCGGGCGGCGGGGTCGCCAGCACCGGATTCGGCCGCGCCGGGGGTGCGGGCGGGACCGGAGCTGGGGCGGGCTCGTCGTCCAGATCGTCCCCGAGCAGCTCCTCGGCCGTCGTGAACGCGGTCTGCTCCTGTGCCGGGATCGCCTCGCGGGGCGGCACCGGATGCGAACCGGTCGCGATCTCGGGGGACAGCGTCGCCAGCACGGGCGGCGCCGGCGGCTCCTCGACAGGTTCCTCTTCGACGGCGGGCTGCTCCTCGGGAGGCGGCGCGCCGTTCGGGTTCAGCAGGACCTTGCCGAGCATGAAGGCGGCCGCGTCCTCGGCGTCGCCGAACACCGCCGGGTTGGTCAGCTTCCCGTCGTACCAGCCGACCCGCCAGCCGCCGCCGTCGACCTGTTCGACACTCCAGCCGTGCTCGGCGGGGGCGCCGATGCGGTAGACGTCGTCGGACACGTCGAGGTCGTCGAACTTCGCCTGCAGCTCGTTGAGCACCGGCACCGGGTGCTCGGGGCGGCGGCGCGGGGCCGCTTCCTCACGACGCGGCTCGGGCTCCGGGTGCGGCACGGGGGTGGCAGCAAAGGTCCCCCGCTCCTGCGGCGGGCCGTCGACCTGTGTGACCTCGGAGTCCGACGGCGGCGGTGCCACGTTCGGCTCCGCGTCGTGCGTCAGAAGAGGCAGCTCAGGACCGGCGTCGGCCTGCTCGACCGGCGTGTAGCCGGTGGTCGTCTCCTCCTCCGGGGGCGCGTACGGCTGCTCTTCCTCCTGCCGGGCGTACGCGTCCTGCTCTTCCTCGAGAGGCGGCTCGTAGGTGCCGGCCTGCGGAGCCCGCGCGTAGGTGGTCGCCTCCGGGTCGGCGATCTGCGGCTCCGGCTGGGGTTCGGTGTCCTGCCGGGCCTCGTCCGCGTACGTGTCCTGTTCGGACGCGTACGGGTCTTCGTAGCCTTCTTCGTACTGCTGCTCGGCGGCGGCCTCGTGGAAGTCCTGCGCCTGGTAGTCCTGCGTGTCGTAGTCGTCTTCGTACCGCTGGGCCTGCTCGGCCTGATCCGGGACGGCGGACTCGGCGGCGGGAACGGCCGCCGCCGCGGCGACCGGAGCCGCGGCCGCGGCGGCCATCGCGGCCGGATCCGGACCCTGCTGGTGCGGCGGCTGAGCGGCGGGCTGGTTGTTCGGACCGGGAGCGCCCTGCCCGGGTCCGGCCTGCTGCGACGGCACCGGACCGTTCTGCGGCGGGCCCTGCGGCGGCGGGCCCGAGGGCACGCCGTTGGGGCCACCCGGCCCACCAGGGCCGTTGGGGCGCTGCTGCGGAGGCTGATTCCCCCGGGTGAGGTACCCCGCCGCGGCCTGCAGCGTCGGGGCGTCGACCTCGGGCAGCGCGAAGTTGTTCTGCCGGACGTGGTCGATCAGGTCGAGCTCCGGCGAGACGCCGTACTCGCGCAGGTAGAAGTTCACGGCGGCGGGCCAGATCCACTGCCCGTCGCTGTGGAAGGCGACCGGCACGGTGGCCTCGGGGGTCTGCGCGAGCCGGTCGATGTCGTAGCCGCGTTCGGTGACCACCAGGGGCGCGTGGTCGAGGTACTCGAGCAGCCTGTCCTGCTCCTCGATCTCAAGGTCGGGCCGGTTGATCACCGGACGCCCGGCCGGGCCGATGGTGTCGAAGATGCGGGCGATGCGGAAATGCGGTCCGGGCTGCTCGGGGCCGAGGCCGGACATCCGCCGGATCAGCCATTCGGGCACGTTCTCCTCGGAGCGGGGGAACATGCGCAGTTCGTCGGAGAGCGCCTGCGGAGGCGGCGCGAGACGCCACTGCGGCTCGTCGCGGTTGTATTCGAGGTTGTAGCTGGACGGGTGATCGAGCTGGTAACGGGCGTTGAACCAGGTGCCGCGGCCGTCGCGGTACATCCCGGCACGGAGCCTGCCGAACAGCGTCGCGATGTCGTGCGTCGCGACCCACTCGTGCGAGGTGCCGTCCTCGGTGATGATCTCGCCGGTCATCTCGTGGTACCTGCCGACGGCTCGGTACTCGGCGGTCACCTTCCGCCAATCACGCGGAGCGGCTCGCAGCAGGGCGAGGCCGATCTGTTTGACCAGGGTGTCCTGCTCGGTCGCGTTCAACTGAGTCGTCGGTTGTGCCACGGTCACATTTTGACCGTATCCGCGCTCGTGTGCACCCCGCATGTGGGTTTTGCCGCTATTGACTCGCGCGGAAGGCGCCCTGACCTGGTGCCGGGTCACTCACCCGGGATACTGACGGAGTGAACCGACTTGCCCGCGAGACCCCGAAGGACGAGGACTGATGGCGGTGGCCGGACAGCGGCGTGACCGTGGGGCACTGCTCCATCACCTGCCGTTCCTGCTGGTGATGCTGGTGGTGGCCGTCGCCGCCCTGCGGATCGGCCAGTACCACTGGCGGCAGGGCGCCGTGCTGATCGGTGGCGCGCTGCTGCTCGCCGGCCTGCTCCGGGCGGCGCTGCCCGAAGCGAAGGCCGGGTTGCTGGCGATCCGGGGCAAGCCGGTCGACGTCCTGACCTACGGCGCGCTGTCGGTGTTGATCCTGTTCATCGCGTTCACGATCACCGGCGGGCCCCTGTCCTAGAGAGTCAGGACGCCATGGCGGGGGCCAGGCGTGCTTCGCGGCGGTCCATGCCGCCGGACACCACGGCAAGCGAGAGTCCCAGGACGGCCAGCGACGCACCGACCCAGTTCGGCGCGACCAGGCCGAAGCCGCCCGCGATGACCAGCCCGCCCAGGTAGGCGCCGATCGAGTTCGCGATGTTGAACGCCGACTGCACGGCCGCCGAGACCAGCGACGGCGTTCCGCCCGCCTTCTCCATGATCCTGGCCTGCATCATCGGGCCGATCATGAACCCGGCCAGGCCGACGAAGAAGATCGTCACCGCCGCGCCGACCTTGCCGTTCGCGGTGAAGGTGAAGATCGCCAGCACCGTGGCCAGGCCGAACAGGGAGACGTAGAGGCTCGGCATCAGCGCCTTGTCGGCGAGCCTGCCGCCGAGGATGTTGCCGATCGTCATGCCGACACCGGCCAGCGAGAGCAGCAGTGTGACGTTCGACGGCGAGTAGCCGGTGACGTCGGTCAGCATCGGCGCGATGTAGGACAGGCAGGCGAACACGCCGCCGAGACCGAACGTGACGATCGCGAGCGCGAGCCACACCTGCGGACGGCGGAAGGCGCCGAGTTCGCCGCGCAGCGACGGCTCGGCCGGTTTGCCCTGGTGGGGGACCAGTTTCGCGATCGCGGCCATGGCGAGCAGGCCGATCACCGCGACGACGCCGAAGGTCGCGCGCCAGCCGACCTTCTGGCCGAGCAGCGTCCCCAGCGGCACGCCGACGACGTTGGCCAGCGTCAGGCCCAAGAACATCATCGAGACGGCCTTCGCGCGTTCGCCCGGCTTGGCCAGGCTGGACGCGACGACCGCGCCGGCGCCGAAGAACGCTCCGTGCGGCAGGCCGGCGAGGAAGCGGAAGGCGACACCGAACTCCTGGTTCGGCGAGAGCGCGAAGAGAGTGTTGCCGAGCGTGAACAGCCCCATCATCGCCAGCAGCATCGTCTTGCGGGGCAGCCGGACGGCGGCCGCGGTGAGCAGCGGGGCGCCGACCACCACGCCGAGGGCGTAGCCGGAGATGAGGTAGCCGGCGGACGGGATCGACACGCCGAAGTCGGCGGCGGCTTCGGGCAGCACGCCCATCATGACGAATTCGGTGGTCCCGATGCCGAAGGCACCGATGGCGAGCGCGAGCAGCGCGACGGGCACGGCTCTCCTTCCGGGGTCGTACGTGAGTAAACGATTACTCGCCCAGCGTCGCGGATGGGGAGCTGAATCGATTTAGGTCTCGGACACAAAAAAGACAGCGCGTGCGGCCCCAGCGTCGACGAGCTGTCCTGCGTCCAGTTCAACGGATCAAGGGGGCGTTTGTCATCCCGGTTTCGGGTGAGGCTGGCCACCCTCAGCGGCGGGCGGCGAGCACCCCCTGGAGCAGGCCGGGGAACAGCTCGTCGAGATCGTTGCGGCGCAAGGAGTTGTAGCGGGCGGTGCCCTGCTGGCGGCCCATGATGATGCCCGCTTCGCGCAGTGTGCGCAGGTGATGGGTGAGTGTGGACTTGGTCACGGCGACGTCGAAACCGCTGCACGAGATCTCGGTTTCGGATTCCGCCAGCTGGCGGACCATGTCGAGCCGGACCGGGTCCGCGAGCGCGGCGAGGACCGCCTCGATCCGGATCTCGTCCTGATCGGGATAGACGTACTGCTGCGTCGCGGTCATCCGTCCATAGTACGACGCCCCTCGAACTTTGCGCGAGTTCGTAGTACGGTCTGCATCGAACTACGACAACCATCCAACAACGACCCCCAAGTCGCCTTTAGCGGGCTAAACGCGCTCCGGCCCCGACCTGCGTTTCGCGGGCTAAACGCGATCCGGTGGGTCTGGAGCTGGGGACTCATGACTTTCGCACCACCCAGGACCGCGGTGCTGGCGCTCGGCACCTTCGCGGTCGGCACCAGCGGCTACGTCGTCGCCGGGCTGCTGCCCGCGCTGACCGGCGAGCTCGCCGTCTCCGAGACCGCCGCCGCCCAGCTGGTCACCGCTTTCGCCATCGCGTACGCGGTCGGCTCACCCCTGTTCGCCGCGGTCACGGGCCGCTGGGAACGCCGCACGCTCCTGGTCGCCGCGCTCGTCGTCACCGCCGTCGGCAACGCCCTCGCCGCCCTCGCGCCCGGCTACGTGACCCTGCTCCTCGCGCGGGTCGTCACCGCGATCGGCGCGGCGGTCTTCACCCCGGCCGCGAGCGCCGTCGCCGCCGAACTCACCTCGCCGGAACGCCGGGGCCGCGCGGTCGCGCTCGTCTTCGGCGGGCTCACCATCGCGACGATCTTGGGTGTCCCGCTCGGCAGCGTCCTTTCGCAGAGCGTCGGCTACCAGGCCGTCTTCGCGCTCGTCGCGGCCTTCTCGCTTCTCGGCGCCTTCGCCGTCCGGATGGTCTTGCCCGCCGTCCCGGCGCCACCTCCGGTCCGGCTGGCCGAACGGTTCACCGTCGCCAAGGACCCGCGCGTCCTCGCCATGCTCGGCGCGACCGTGCTCGGCTGCCTCGCCGCGTTCTCGGTGTACACCTTCATCTCGCCTGTCCTGTCGGCCACCGCGGGCGTCCACGGCACGACGGTCAGCCTGCTGCTGTTCGTCTACGGCGCGGGCGGCGCGCTCGGCAACATCCTCGGCGGCCGCGCGACCGACCGCTGGGGCGCCAAGGGACCGCTGCTGATCGTCTTCGGCGGGATCACCGTGGTGCTCGCGATGCTGCCGCTGGTCGCGACCAGCGTCGGCGGCGCGGCCGTCATCCTGTTCCTCTGGGGCTTGGCCACCTGGTCGATCAACCCGCCGATCCAGCACCGGCTGATCGAGCTGTCCAAGCAGAACGCCGGGCTCGTCCTCTCGCTCAACGCGTCCGCGATCTACCTCGGCGTCGGCCTCTCCGGCCTGGTCGGGGGAGCGGTGCTCAGCGGCGGTGGCCCGCTCCTGCTGCCCGAGATCGCGGCGGTGCTGACCGCGCTCGGCGCGGCCGTGGTCGTGGTGGGCTGGCGGAGCCGCGTGAAGCAACCCGCCATGGCCGATTGACGGCTACTCGGCGCGCGTCTGGACTTCGCAGTCGGGGCCGGGGAACACGAGCCCTTCGTGTCCGTCCGCGAACCGGACGAGATACGGCGGGGCACCGTGTTCGCCGCGTACCTCGAGGATTTCGCCGCGTTGTTCGGCCGAGCCCACCGTGCGTCCGTGTACGTGGATCTCGTCTCCGACGGTCGCCTGCATGAGAATCACCTCCGACGTTCCAAGGTTAGGAGCGTCGGGGTGATCCCGCTACAGTGTCGGCATGATCCTCGAAATCCTTGGAGGCGCGACGCCTCACGTCCGGTGAGCCCGTCGATCCGGGTCCGTACGCCCTCGGAGCTGCGTGCGGCCAGAAGAAGGAAATCCCATTCCTGCTGGGGTCATCTCGTCGCGGCACCGCTATGGCCATTGCACGGCGCGAATCTCGGCACCCTGCTGAGGACCTGCGACGCCGTGGGTGCTTGCCTTGCCGTGCCGAGGTTTCCCTGGGTGCCGGAGGCGCTGCGCCGGGGGAACACGTTGCGGCGTCCGGCTTGTGTGCACTGGGTGCACGATCCACCCGGCTGGCTGACGCGGGAGAACGCGGCGGGCACGGCGATCGTCGGCGTCGAACTCGCCGACGAATCCGTGCGCCTCGCCGATCTCCCGCCCGCGCGAGGACGGACGATCGCCGTGCTCGGCCACGAACAGCAGGGGATTCCGCCGGAAGCGCTCGACCTTCTCGACACCGTCGTCGAAATCCCGATGGTGGGCACCGGCGCGAGCCTCAACGTCGCCGTCGCGGGCAGCCTGGTGTTGTACAAATTGGCGGGCCTGCTGTGACCGTCGCCGATAGGCTGCCCGGATGACCGACGTACTCGACAAGGTGGCCGGGAAGAGCGGCGAATTGGTACTCCGCCGGGCGGGCGGCGATTTCGAGGTCATCGCCAACGGCGTCTTCCTGATGGACACCCGCAACGGTGAATCCGAACGGTTGCTCGTCTCGGTGGCGGCCGATCTGGTGCCGGGCAAGGCGCGGATGCTGATCGGCGGCCTCGGTGTCGGCTATTCGCTGCGGGCCGCGCTGGACCACCCCGGAGTCGGCGAGGTCGTGGTCGTCGAGCGTGAGCCCGCCGTGATCGGCTGGAACCGCGAGGGCCCGCTCAGGGACGTCCACGACGACGCCCTGTCCGACGAACGGGTCACCGTCGTGGAGGCCGATCTGGTGAAGTGGTTGCGCCGGACGGAAGAGCGGTTCGACGCGCTGTGCCTCGACATCGACAACGGTCCTGAATGGACGGTCACCGACGGCAACGCGAAGCTGTATTCCGACGACGGTCTCGACATGCTCACCGCACGGTTGCGTCCGGGCGGGGTGCTCGCGGTGTGGAGCGCCGAGTCGGTGCCGTCGTTCGCGAAACGGCTGCGGGCGCGGTTCGGTGAGGTGCGGGAGCTGAAGATCCCGGTGCCGCAAGGCGAACCGGACGTGCTGTGGTTCGCGCGGGTGTAGCGGACGCCGCGCGTCCTGTGGCGTGGCTTCGCCGTACTGTCCAATTTGGACACTCAGGGCGGCCTGGCACGGGCTGCTGCGGGGCCGGCTGAAATGATCGCCGCATGGAGATCACGACCTGGCACCTCGAACAGACCTCGCCGGACGACCTGAGCGCGGCGAAACCGCCGGCCGTCCCGGTGACGGTCACCCGCTCCGAGCTGGTCAGCCCGGAGCTGAACCGCTACCTCTACACCGCCGTCGGCGGCGACTGGTTCTGGATCGACCGGCTCGGCTGGACGTGGGCGCAGTGGATCGAGTGGCTGGACAGGCCGGGCGTCGAGACCTGGGTGGCGTACGCGCAGGGGACGCCGTGCGGGTACTTCGAGCTCGACGGCAGCAGGGATGGCGAGGTTGAACTCGCGTACTTCGGCCTGATGTCCTCCTTCGTCGGCAAGGGCCTCGGAGGGCATCTGCTGACCATCGCGCTGCGGGAGGCGTGGGCGCTCGCAGAGCGCTGGCCGGGCAAGACGCCGACGCGCCGCCTCACGGTCCACACCTGCACCACCGATGGCCCCGCCGCGCTCAAGAACTACCAGGCCCGCGGTTTCCGCTTGTTCCGCACCGAGGTCGAGCAGGCCGAACTGCCCGCCGAGACGCCGGGGCCGTGGCCGGGAGCCGGGAAGAAGTAGCTACTTCGCCGACGCCTTGGCAGCGGCCTTCGCCGCCTTCTTGAACGCCCGCACCTCGCCGAGGGTCTTCGCGTCGACGACGTCGGCGATCGAACGCCGTGAGCCGCGGTCGCCGTACGAGCCCGCGGCGGCGCGCCAGCCCTTGGGCTGCACGCCGAGCTGCTTGCCGAGCAACGCGAGGAAGATCGCGGCCTTCTGGTCGCCGTAGCCGGGCAGCGCCTTGAGCCGCTTGAGGACTTCGGGGCCGTCCGGCTTGGGGCGTCCGGCGGTCCAGATCCCGGCGGCGTCGCCGTCGTAGTGTTCGACGACGTGGTCCGCGAGGTCCTTCACCCGCCGGGCCATCGAGCCGCCGTAGCGGTGGATCGCGGGCGGGACCACGCAGAGCTCGACGAAGGTCTCGGTGTCCATCGCGTGGATCTTCTTGATGTCGAAACCGTCCATCCGGTCCGCGATCTTCTGCGGGCCGCGGAACGCGTGTTCCATCGGGAACTGCTGGTCGAGGAGCATCCCGACGAGCAGCGCGAACGGGTCTTCGGTGAGCAGCCGGTCCGCTTCCTCGTCTCCGACCAGGTGCAATGCGCGCGTCATGCGCTCAGGATCTCACGACGGGGCCAGTATGCGCGTCCTCATCCGACTGCGCCTAGCAGGTCCGCCGCCGCGCTGGTGACGGCCGCCGAGACCGCGGCCAGCGCGGGGGAGTCGAGTTTCCACTGCTGCCAGAACAGCGGTACGTCGATCGGGTGAGCCGGGTCGAGGCAGACGAAGGTGCCGTCGCGCAGGCGGTCGCCGATCTGCGCGAGCGGCACCATGCCCCAGCCCATCCCGGCCGCGACGGCGTCGAAGAACCCTTCGGACGACGGGACGTAGTGCCGCAGCGGGCTCGCGATCGTGCCGCGCTCGCGCGCGAAGCGGTCTTGAAGGTCGTCTCGGCGGTCGAAGATGACGACGGGTGCGTGGGCGAGGTCGAGGTCCGTGCCGAGCGCCGGGCTCACGACGGCCAGGTACCGCATGTGCCCGAGCCGGTGCACCGAACACCCCGCGACCGGATCGGGTGACGATGTCACGGCGGCCATCACCAGGCCCTCCCTCAGCAGGGTCGTGGTGTGGTCCTGATCCTCGCGATGCAGTTCGAAGCAGATCTTCTGCTCGGGCGGCACCCGCGTGAGGGCGGGAAGGAACCAGGTCGCCAGCGAATCCGCGTTGACCGCGATCGGCAGCCGGACCGGCTCGTCGCCGGCGGTCAGGCCGAGTTCGGCCCGGGTGTCGGCCTCCAGCAGGGCCATCTGGCGGCCGAACCGCACCACCGCCTGCCCGGATTCGGTCAGGCGCACCGGTTTCGTGCGGATCAGCAGGACAAGGCCGGTGCGCTGTTCGAGCGCCTTGACGCGCTGGCTGATCGCCGACGGGGTCACGTGCAGCGCCGAAGCCGCCGCGTCGAAGGTGCCTTCGTCGGCGACCACCAGCAGCGTGCGGACCAGGTCGAGCGGCAGATCTGTCATCACGAACGCTAATCTTACGTAAGAATCTTTAGCTGTACTGTTGACGATCCGCTTCCTAGTGTTCTGCACATGGGAGACGTTCTGTTCAGCCTGGGTGCCGGATTCGGCGCCACCATGGCCCTCATCGTCGCGATCGGCGCGCAGAACGCGTTCGTGCTGCGCCAGGGCATCCGCCGCGAGGCGGTACTCGTGGTGGTG
Source organism: Amycolatopsis sp. NPDC102389 (assembly GCF_044765885.1). Taxonomy (NCBI): domain Bacteria; kingdom Bacillati; phylum Actinomycetota; class Actinomycetes; order Pseudonocardiales; family Pseudonocardiaceae; genus Amycolatopsis; species Amycolatopsis sp. NPDC102389. Next base: position 71,337 of record NZ_JBIWKX010000017.1, on the reverse strand, counting down.
CTGATCTGCATCTTCTCGGACGCCATCCTGGTCAGTCTCGGCGTCGGCGGGGTCGGCGCACTGGTGGGGACGTCACCCGAAGCGCTGACCATCGTCGCCCTGATCGGCGGCGCCTTCCTGCTCTGCTACGGCGCACTCGCGGCCCGTCGCGCGTTCAAACCGGCCGCGCTGGAGACCGGCGGCCCGGAGACCGGCGGATCGCTGCGCCGCATCGTGCTGACCACGCTGGCGATCACCTGGCTGAACCCGCACGTGTACCTCGACACGCTCCTCCTGCTCGGCGCGGTCGCGGCCGGGCACGGCAGCGACCGATGGGCGTTCGGCGTGGGCGCGGTGTCGGCCAGCGTGCTGTGGTTCCTCGCGCTCGGTTTCGGCGCGCGGCTGCTCAGCGGGTTCTTCCGCAAGCCGTCGTCGTGGCGAGTGCTGGACGGTCTGGTCGCGGCGACGATGATCGCGCTCGGTGTGACACTCGTGGCCAGCGCCTGATCTGTCCTTGTGATCTGTCACAAGAAGTGGCGGGTAAGTCTGGTCGGTCTCCTGGTTCCGGTCGTCGGTTTGTGACGCATGATGACTCGCATCACATACTGACGAGTAACCGGAGGCAGGGATGCGGGCTCGGATCCTCACCACGCTTGTCGCGGCCTTGACGTTCACGATCGCCGTCCCGGCGGCGGCGAGCGCGGCGCCGTCGAGCGGTTGGAACGACTGGTCGTGCGAGCCGAGCGCGAGCCATCCGGAGCCTGTGGTGCTGGTGCACGGCCTCGGCGGCAACGCGACGACCAACTGGTTCTACCACGCGCCGAAGCTCAAGGACGCCGGTTACTGCGTCTATTCGCTGACCTATGGCGCCACCGTCCTGGGTGGACAGTTGTTCGGCGGGCTCGCCTCCATGCGGAAGAGCGCGGCCGAGCTCGGCGCGTTCGTGGACCGCGTGCGGACGAGCACGGGCGCGGATAAGGTCGACATCGTCGGGCATTCCGAGGGGACGACGATGCCCGCGTACTACCTCAAATTCGAGGGAGGCGCGGAGAAGGTGAAGCATTTCGTCGGCTTCGGCTCGAACTTCAAGGGCACGTCGCTCAACGGCTTCTCCGAGCTCGCGAGGGCCGTGCTTTCGTTGCCGGGGATCGACCTGCTCGCCGACGGCGTGTGCGGGGCGTGCCGCGAATACCTCGCGCCGTCGGACTTCCTCGACGACCTCGCCCGCGGCGGCGTGACAGTGCCGGGGCCGACGTACACGAGCATCGTGAGTCGGCACGATCGAGTGGTCACGCCGTACACCAGCGGTGTGCTGGACGAGCCGGGCGCGACCGACATCGTGCTGCAGGACCGTTGTGGCGCGGACGTTTCCGGGCACCTCAGCCAGGCGATCGACCCGAACGTGACGAGCCTGATCCTCAAGGCGCTCGACCCGGAAGGCGCTCCCGCGCCGAAGTGCGTGCCGTTCTTCGCGCCGCTGTAGGTGTCAGGGCCGGGTCGCGTGCACCACGAACACCGACCGGACCCGATCCTCGGATTCGACGTCGAGGCGCTTCACGGTCACCTCGGTGAAGCCCGCTTCGGAGGCCAGTTCCGCCGCGTCGTCCTCGGTTTCCGGCAGCTTCAGGTCGGCGGGGACGATCGCGGCGAACGCCTCCGACGGCCGGAACGCCGACGCGATCGGCAGGCTGAAACCGACCCGGCCGCCCGGGCGCAGCGCCCGCAGCCAGTCACGGAGCGCGGCGGCGCCGAGGAAGTGCAGCGAAGAGGCGCACAGCACGGCGTCCGCGCCTTCGTCTTCCACCGGCGACGGGACCGCGGAGGCGACCTGCCAGGTGATGCGCTTGCCGGGATCGTGGGTCGCCGCCTTCGCCTCGGCCTGGGCGATCATGCCCGGCGAGATGTCGATCGCCAGCACTTCGCCCGGCTCCAGGCGCAGCGCGGCGAACGCGGCCGCCCCGGTCCCGGTCGCGACGTCGAGAACACGTTCGGGCGCCGTGCGGCCGAGACCGTCGACGAGCGCGTCGGCGACGAGGCCGTGGAAGGTGTCTTCGTCGTAGTGCGCGGCGAGGCCGTCGAACAGCCCGGCCGCGATCTCCTCACTCACGACGGCGACCTTGACCGGGAGACGGCGGCGTCCGGCGAAACCCAGGTCGACGCGGTGATACCAGGCCAGCTCGGGGTCGCCTTCGAGCCAGCACAGCAGGACGTCGACGCCGTCGAGCTCGGCGGGGAAGTCGATCAGGAGCGGGGCGAACCCCTTCAGCTCCGCACCCGTCCGCTGGACCGTGGTCATCAGATCGTCCAACCGGGCCTGCGCGGCCTTCCACTCCGGCATCCCGCCGAGCGACGTCTCCCGGCCGCCCGGGCGCAGGGAGGCGGCGAGCTCGGCCGCGTCGGCGCGGAGACGGACGAGCTCGTCGAGCACCGGGCGTAGCCGGGCGAGCTCGGCGCGGGCTTCGGGAACGGTGAACAGACCCATGCGCCGATGGTCCCAGCCCGCCTAGCGGCGGCGCCGGGCGAGTCTCGACGCGAGGCCCGCGCCGATCAAGAGGAAACCGGTCGCGAGCAGCCCGCCGATGAACAGCCAGCTCGTGACGCCGTAGGTGACATCGTTCTGCGGCAGGTATTTCACCAGCCGGAAGCCCCACTCCGGGACGGCGATGGTGGCCACGCCCGGCGCGACGCCCCAGACGAGACCGCCGAGGATCGGGCCGGTCGCCGAGAGCGCGCCGAGCAGCCCGACCGCCAGCAGGAGGATCCCGCCGCCCACGAGCAGCCCGATGCTGAGGACGTCACGCTGGGTGCTGAGCGTCGCCTGGACGAGCATCTGCTGCCGCAGGCCGCCCCACGCCAGCAGGCCGAGGGCGACCGGCGTCAGGATCAGGCCGCCCGCGCCGCTGAGGACGCGCCGCACGCCTCGGCCGGCGCGCGGGTCTTCGGCGCCCAGGTCGTCGTCGAAAGGCTCATACGGTTCGTAGGACTCGACGTCCTCGTACGGTCTCCGGGGATCCTTGGGGCGCTCGTGCTCTTCGTACTCCTGGTAGTCCTCGTCGTCGTACTCCGCGACGTACCGGTGCGATGACATGGGCGGGTCACCTCCCTTAACCGGACTACGGACGCAGGTCCCCTTCGGTTCACTTCGATCTTCGCGGAGCGCGTTTAGCCCGCTAAACGCGATTTGAGCGGCGGCGCGAGAGGGTGCCGACCAGGCCCGCCCCGATCAACAGGAAACCGCTTCCGACCAGCGCGCCCATCACCAGCCAGGTCACCAGGCCGACGCCGAGCTCGCGGCCACCGAGGTCGTAAAGGAAGCTCACCATGCTTTGCGAGCTCAGGAGCGACGTGAGCCCCGGCACCACACCCCAGATCAGCCCGCCGAGGACCGGCCCCAGACCGGACAGCGCGCCGAGGAGTGCGACGCCGAGCAGGAGAAGGCCGCCGACGAGCAGCAGGATCAAGCCGAGCGGGTCGTCGCCGACGGTGTAGGCCTGCGCGTACATCCGTTGCAACCGCGAGCCGCCGTAGATCACCAGGCCGAGCGCGACCGGCGTGAGCAGGATGCCGCCGAGTCCACTGATCACCCGGGGCACCGCACGGCTGCTTTGCCTAGGCTGGAAATAAGGCTGCGGTGCCGCCGGCTGCTCGTGCGGCGGCACGGCGTAGGGGTCGGTGGTCATGAGGTCCTGCCTTTCCGGTGGCCGACGTGCCGATCGTCGGGTGCGGTTCGATGATGACGTGGTCGGCGCCGTTCCCGTGACGGCCGGATGGCCGTCGTGTGACCGGGTGACGTCGGACACATCCGCCTCGTGGAGACTTGATACCGACCACTACTGGAACCATCCAGGACCGTTAAGCAGTACGCTTGTACCGCTACCGGAGACTGAAGAAGAACGCGAAGATCCGCGGAAGGAGCACCGCTGCTCATGGCCAAGATCAAGGTCCAGGGCACCGTCGTCGAGCTCGACGGTGATGAGATGACCCGCATCATTTGGCAGTTCATCAAGGACAGGCTGATCCACCCGTACCTGGACGTGAACCTGGAGTACTACGACCTGGGCATCGAGGAGCGGGACCGCACCGACGACCAGATCACCATCGACTCCGCCAACGCGATCAAGAAGCACGGCGTCGGCGTCAAGTGCGCCACGATCACGCCGGACGAGGCGCGCGTCGAAGAATTCGGCCTGAAGAAGATGTGGCTCTCGCCCAACGGGACGATCCGCAACATCCTCGGCGGCGTGATCTTCCGCGAGCCGATCGTCATCCAGAACATCCCGCGCCTGGTGCCGGGCTGGACCAAGCCGATCATCATCGGCCGTCACGCGCACGGTGACCAGTACAAGGCGACCAACTTCAAGGTCCCCGGCCCCGGCACGCTGACGATGACCTACACCCCGGCCGACGGATCCGAGCCGATGGAGTTCCAGGTCGCGCAGTATCCCGAGGGCGGCGGCGTCGCCATGGGCATGTACAACTTCCGCAAGTCCATCGAGGACTTCGCGCGCGCCTCGCTGCAGTACGGCCTCGACCGTGAGTACCCGGTCTACATGTCGACCAAGAACACCATCCTGAAGGCCTACGACGGCATGTTCAAGGACGTGTTCGAGGAGATCTACCAGGCCGAGTTCAAGGCCGACTTCGACGCCAAGGGCATCTCCTACGAGCACCGCCTGATCGACGACATGGTCGCCGCGGCGATGAAGTGGGAGGGCGGCTACGTCTGGGCCTGCAAGAACTACGACGGTGACGTCCAGTCCGACACGGTCGCGCAGGGCTTCGGCTCGCTGGGCCTGATGACCTCGGTGCTGCGCACCCCGGACGGCAAGACCGTCGAGGCCGAGGCCGCGCACGGCACGGTGACCCGGCACTACCGCCAGCACCAGCAGGGCAAGCCGACCTCGACCAACCCGATCGCGTCCATCTTCGCGTGGACCCGCGGTCTCGAGCACCGCGGCAAGCTGGACTCGAACCCGGAGCTGATCGGCTTCGCGAACAAGCTGGAGCAGGTCGTCGTCGAGACCGTCGAGAGCGGCAAGATGACCAAGGACCTCGCGCTGCTGATCAGCAAGGAGCAGCCGTTCCAGACCACCGAGGAGTTCCTCGCGACGCTGGACGCCAACCTGGCCAAGAAGATCGCCCAGGGCTGAGCCGCGTAAGCGCTTGAAGGCCCCCTTCCCTCGCGGAAGGGGGCCTTTTCGCGTCGTGACGGTGGGTGCCCGTGGCCGATCGGGGTTGGCGCCTCCGGGTGGTTGGCCATCCGGGATCTGGGCGACCGCCCCGGCTTCTGCCACTCTGGACCGGACAGAAAACGATTCCCTTGTTCGAGGAGTGACCATCATGGCCATCTCGAAACCGGTCTTGTTCATCGGCGGTGGACTGGCGCTGATCGTCGTCGTCGCCATCTCGGGACAGGACAGGGAGTCGAGCGCGTCGAGCCCGACCGGTTGCCAGGTCGTGGTGACGGCGGACGTGCTCAACGCGCGCGACGCCCCCGGTGGGCAGAAGATCGTCGGCAAGTACGTCAAGGACGCGAAGATCGACGCGCAGCCGGTGGTCGAGAACGGCTTCCGCAAGATCGCCGAGGGCAAATGGGTGTCGGCCGAGTTCGCGCCCCCGGTCCAAGGCGCGAAATGCGGCCCGTGACCTGCGGCTTCGCGTTTAGCCCGCGAAACGCAGGTGGGCTCTGACCTGCGGCTTCGCGTTTAGCCCGCGAAACGCAAGTGGGTGCCCTGACCTGCGGGATCGCGATTAGCCCGCGAAACGCAAGTGGGCACCTTCCTCGGCCGCCAGCACCTCGCCGCTGAACTCCTTCCGCGCTTCGGCCACCGAGATCTCGCGGTCGGAACCGGGCCAGAAGTGGGTGAGCAGCAGCCGCCGCGCGCGTCCGCGCTCGGCCCAGTACCCGGCCTCGCTCGCCGTCGACACCAGGCGTGGTGTCTCGTCGGGGGACGGGCCTTGCAGCGTGGCGTCGGCGATGAGCAGATCGGCGTCGCGCGCCAGTTCCGCGAGGATCGGGCTGGGCCCGCTGTCGCCGGTGTAGGCGACGGTGAGCCCGGGCGCGGTCAGCCGGACTCCGTAGTTCGGCACGTGGTGCGGAAGCAGGAACGTGGTCATCCGGAACGGCCCGACCTCGCGCGGCGGGCCGAGTTCGTGCACGTCGAAGATCGTCGTCGGATGCGGCCGGGGCTCCATCGCTTCGAGCCGTCGCACGGTGCCGGGCGTGCAGTGCAGCGGGATCCTCGGCTCGTCCGGCAGTCCGTAGGCGCGGGCCCGGCCGAGCGCGCTCACGTCGGCGCAGTGATCGGGATGCTCGTGCGTCACCACCACCGCGTCGACCCGGCCGCCGGGGCAGTGTTCGAACAGCCGCGACGCGGCGCCGTAACCGAGGTCGAGCACCACCTTGAAGCCGTCGTGGACCAGGAGGAAGCCGGCGCAGGCGCGGCCCGGTTCCGGCCAGGCGCCGCAGCTGCCCAGCACGGTCAGCTCGCTCATGCGCGCAGTCTCCCAGTGCCGATTCTGTCGGACCCCCCGGGTAGCGTGCGAAGGGTGCTGACCGTCTCCACTGTGAATGTCAACGGCCTCCGTGCCGCCGCGAAAAAGGGCTTCGTCGAGTGGCTGGGCTCGACGAAGGCCGATGTCGTCGCTTGCCAGGAGGTCCGGGCCGAGCTCAAGGAGCTCCCGGCCGGTGCCGCCGCGCCCGAAGGCTGGCACGTGGTGCACGCGCCGTCGGTGCAGAAGGGGCGCAACGGCGTCATGCTGTTCAGCCGCGCGGAACCGGAAGAGGTCCGCATCGGTTTCGGCGAGCCCGAATTCGAGGACAGCGGCCGCTACGCCGAGATCCACCTGCCGAACGTCGTGGTCGCGAGCCTGTACCTGCCCAGCGGCGATGTCGGGACACCGCGTCAGGACGAGAAGGAGCGCTTCATGGCGGCGTTCCTGCCATACCTCGTCGACCTGCGCGCCAAGGCCGAGGCCGCCGGACGTGAGGTCGTCGTCGTGGGCGACTGGAACATCGCCCACGACAAGATCGACCTGAAGAACTGGCGCGGGAACCAGAAGAGCTCGGGCTTCCTGCCGGAGGAGCGGGAGTGGCTCGGCCGCGTGTTCAGCGAGGCCGGCTACGTCGACGTGCAGCGCAAGCTCGATCCGGAAGGCCCCGGCCCGTACACATGGTGGTCGTACCGCGGGAAGGCGTTCGACAACGACACGGGCTGGCGCATCGACTGCCAGATCGCCACTCCCGGCCTGGCCGAGCGGTGCACCTCCGTCGTGGTCGAGCGGGCCGAGACCTACGACCAGCGCTGGTCCGACCACGCGCCGGTGACGGCGACGTACTCCGGATAACCTGCGCACAGGAGAAATCCGAGGGGGTGCGATGGAGACGAACGAAGCCAGGCGTATCGAGGCGACGAACGCCGAGCGCTACGCGATGTCCGGCCAGTACGGGTGGGAGTTCAGCCCGGACGCGCCGAACCTGCTGGAGCGGTGGACGGTCCTGCCGTTCAACCAGCGCGGGGACAAGCGGATGGCGTTCGGCGCGCTGAGCGGCGCGTACAACGGGCTTCGGTTCAGCGTCTTCGATTATCACCGCCGCCCGACGGTCACGAGCGTCCACACGCGGTGGACCAACAAGAAGGTCAACGAGCTCGACACGATCTCGATCGACACGGTCTGGGTCGTCACCCTGCCCGCGCCGATGCCGAACTTCCAGATCGTGTCGAGCATCGAGTCCGCCTGGGACGTCGATCAGTACCCGGAGCCCGCCACCGCGGACCGGAAGTTCAACCGCTGGTACAAGCTGATCGACACCGACCCGAACGTCGCGGTCGGCGTGCTCACGCCGCAGGTCGCCGCCACGATGCGGTCGTCGAAGCTGCACACCTGGTCGCTGGTGGGCGCGGAACTGGTCTACGTCGAGAATCCGACCTTCGGCCGGACCAAGCCGGACGACGTGCTCTCCACGCTCGGCCGGCTCGCCCAACTGGTGTCGCTGTTGCCGTTCCACCTCGGCGGCGGGCAGCCCGCCGCGCCACCTCCGCCGCCGCAGCCCCACTATCCGCACCAGCCGTATCCGCCGCAGAGCCCCGGATATCCGCCCCCGCCGCAGTACGGTCAGCCGCCGTATCCGCCACAACATCCGGGATACCCGCCACCGCAGTATCCGCCACAGCAGTACCCGCAGCCCGGGTATCCGCCACCGGGGTACCCGCCGCGCGGTTACTGACGGAGCTTCGCGCTCTCCGTCCACACTGGACTTTCGACGAAGTGGTTGTCGAACTTTTCCTGACTGTCCAAGAGATCCTGGACGGTCGCCTCGCCGTGCCCGACCTTCTCCAGTAGGCGGAAGTAGTCGAACCGTTCCACGCCGGGGATGAAGACGATCAGGACGTCCGCCGGCGAGTCCACCGCCGCCCGGAACGCGTGCGTGGTCAGTGGCGGCACGACGAGCATGTCCCCTTCGGAAACGGTCAGGATCTCTTCTCCCACAAGGACTTCCAGCTGCCCACCGAGCATGAAGAACATCTCGGAGGAGCCGGTGTGGTAGTGCGGCGTCGCGCCGTCGGCGCCGACGCCCAGCTGTGTTCTCGCGCTGCTCATGACTCCGCCTGTGGTCGAGACGTCGGCGAGCAGCGTGACGAGCGAAGGCGCCGCGCCGACGGTTTCGGCTTCGGCGGCGCGGACGAGGACGGGTTCACGGGTTTCGATGCGCTGAGTCATGTCGACGATAGTTCCACTGCTGATAGTTCGCTGTCAAACTATCTCCTGTCGAATAGACTGCGTTCGTGAGTGAACAACGAAGCGCGGACGCGATCGACGCCGTCGTCGACGCCTGGCACCGCGAGCGGCCGGAACTGGACTTGACCGCGATCGGGGTCGCCGGACGCCTCGGCCGCGTGACGATGCTGACCACGCCGATGGTCGAGGCCGTGTTCGCGAAACACGGCTTGAAACAAGGGGAGTTCGACGTGCTCGCGGCGCTCAGGCGATCCGGGAAGCCGTACACGCTGATCCCGTCGGAGCTGTCCGCGACGCTGATGATGTCCAGGGCCGGGATGACCAGCCGGATCGACCGGCTCGAGTCGGCGGGGCTGGTCGAGCGGGCGCTGGATCCCGAAGACCGGCGCAGCTTCCGGGTCACGTTGACCGAGCGCGGATTCGAGGTCGTCGACGCCGCGATGACCGAGCACACGGCGAACGTCGCGAAGCTGCTCTCGCCGCTGGGGGAGGACCTCGGCGTCCTCGACGCTTCGCTGCGTCGGCTGCTGGCGTCCCTCGACGGAAACTGAAGGGGCCCTTCACCGCGTCACATGCGGCGAAGGGCCCCTTCGGTTCCCTGGATGGATCAGCAGTACAGGTTGCCGCCGGGGTCGACGCCGAGGATGCCCGTGAACTGCTGGTACTTGCTCACGCGGCTCTGCACCTGCGCGGGGTTGCCGCCGTTGCACTCGATGCTGCCGTTGATGCTGCGGATGGTCTCGCCGAAGCCGCGGCCGTTGACCATCGCGTCGTGCGGGGTCATCGTGCCGGGACCGTTCTGGGTCATCCAGTACCAGATGCCGGTCTTCCAGGCGACCGCCGCGTCGTTCTGCACCAGCCACGGGTTGGTCAGCAGCGGCAGGCCCAGCGCGTCGCCGGCGGCCTTGTAGTTGAAGTTCCAGCTGAGCTGGATCGGGCCGCGGCCGTAGTACGCGGCGTTGCCCGCCGGGCACCCGTAGGACTGGCTCGTGTCGCAGTAGTGCGGGTAGTTCGCCTCGTTCTGCTCGACGATGTGGACGAGGCCGCCGGTTTCGTGGCTGACGTTCGCCAGGAAGGCGGCCGCCTCCTGCTTCTTCACGGTGTCGCTGCCTGTGCCCGCGAAGGCCGGGTACGCGCTGAGGGCGGTGACCAGGCCGTTGTAGGTGTAGAACGGGTTCCGGCTCGGGAACATCTGGTTGAACTGCGCCTCGCTGACCACGAAGCCGGAGGGGTTCGGCGGATTGGTCGTGCCGCCGCCGCAGGCGCCCTGATCGGCCCAGACCTGCGCCGTGCCGGGGGTTTCGTTCTGCGTCCACCACTTCGCGGACCAGTTGTGCCCGTTGTAGGAGGCGGTGTCGCCGCCCCAGTAGACCGAACTCGCGTTCCACGGCGCCACGCAGTCCGCGGCGGAGGCGGACTGGGTCGGGATCACCACGGCGACCGTGGTGGCGGCGAAGGTGGCGGCGACCGCCGCGAGAATACGTCGAAGAGACATCGGTGGCTCCTTCGTACGAGGGGACCATGCAGGGAGATATTGGTCTATACCTTTTGAAGGGTATGGCCAACAGGTATAGACCATTGCGGACAAGAAACCAACCGCGGAAAGCCGGATCGTGCCTGTTCGGCCGCGTGCGACAGCCGAATGGCCCAACCATGTCCGGTTTTGTCAGAAAACGATCGCGCGCACGACAACTCTGAGAAGAGGGGTGCTCGAAAGATCCCCCCTGTGAGGGGCTACTCTCGTGCCCCGAGTTGATCAGAACCCACAGGTCTTGACACGCTCGGTAGTTTTTTGACCAGCAACCTGGAAATGCTCACTCGTTCGGGTTAGCGTTCCGGTTCGGCAAAGTCACGTCACGGGAGGCACTCCGGTGCGGAACCCAGTTCATCTCCTGATGCGATCGTCCGTGCCCGTCGCCAGGGTCGCGGCGGTCATCGCGATCCCGGTCGCGTTGCTCGTCGCGGGCGCCGTTCCGGCGTCGGCCGCGGAGTCGACGTCGCGCTCGGAGATGGCGTTCGGGCTGCTGGGCCCGGTCGGCCTGATCGCCGTCGCGCTCGGCATCGTCGGCATGGCCCTCGGTGTGTTCCGTCAGCGCCGGAAGGCCCGCGCGGCCGCCGTCGCCCCCGCTCCCGCCGCCCCGGTCCAGCCCGCCGCCCCGCCTGTCGCCGCGATGGCCGAGGCCGACGTCCTCACTTCCCAGCAGCGTCCCTGACCTGCGCTTTCCCGCGTCGGATCGCGTTTAGCCCGCTAAAGGCGACACGCCTCCCGGATCGCGTTTAGCCCGCTAAAGGCGACGCGGCCGATTTCTTGGGTAGGTACACCTAGTCCGGCCCGGATTGTTTAGCCGCTCGCTGATCGCCACGCTCGGGTCCATGACGGTGACGCGGCGTCGCAGCCGGCCCGGTGACCCCTTCCCCCGTGCCTTGGACCTGGCGATCACGGAAAGCGGCCTCGGGCTCGACCGGATCCGGCATCGCCTCGCCCAGCAGGGCGTCCGGATCAGTGTCGCGACCTTGAGCTACTGGCGGACCGGAAGAAGCCGCCCCGAGCGGTGCGACTCCCTGAAGGCGGTCGCGCTGCTGGAGCGGCTCTTCGAACTGCCGCACGGCTCCTTGCTGAACCGGCTGGGCCCGCGTCGCCCCCGGGGACGGTGGGGCGACGCGGGGACCGGCTCAGACGCCGGCGTTGGTGCGGATCCAGCTGCGGAAGTAGGGGACGTCCACGTAGATCGACGGCCCGGTCGCGCAGGTGCTGCTGTTGTTCCCGGCGCGGCTGGTGGCGCCGACCAGCTGCCAGACACCGTTGACCTGCTTCACCTGCGGGCCGCCCGAGTCGCCGTAGCAGGCGCCCTTGTTCCCGCCGGGGTTGTTGGTGCAGATCTCGCTCGCGCCGCTGATCCCGAGGCAGCGGCTGTCGGCGACGATCGAGGTGTTCAGTTCCTGCAGGGTGATCGGGGCACCACAGGCGCCCTGCGGGGCGCAGGTCTGGCCCCAGCCGATGATCCGCGTCGCGGTGCCGACGGCCCCGGACGCGTCGGCGATCGTGACCGGCGCCTGCGACACCGCCGTCGAGAGGCGCAGCAGCGCCAGGTCGGCGCTCGGGTGGGCGATGCGCTGGGCCACGCGGGCGACGGAGCCGCCGCTGGTGCGGTTCGTGGTGCCGACGCGCACCTGATACGGCGTACCGCAGTGCTTCGCGGTGACCACCCAGGTCGAGCTGATCAGTGAGCCGCCGCACTGGTGGCCACCGGAGCTGGACTGCTGGGACACCATGAACGAGTACACCTGGGTCGCGTTGCCGCCGCCGACGATGTTCGGCTGGACGCCTCCGGTGGGCTCGGCCGCCGCCGCGACGCCGGAAAGCGAGAAGACGGCCGCGGCCGCCATGGCCAAGCCCATCAGCAGGGATCGTGCCTTCATCTGGGTTCTCCTTCGGTGTGGCCGGAAGATCCGGTGCCATGAACGCTAGGAATCGGACACCGCGCCCAGAACCGTCGGAAGTATGTGGCGTTTAACCGTTTAGCCTGTTCGGTCGGGCCGACCTCGGATGACCCGCCGCGGCGTGGCCTGACAGAATCCGGGCGTGTCCGACGAACAGAAGCGCCCGCGCGTGCTCTCCGGGATCCAGCCGACCGCCGACTCGTTCCACCTGGGCAACTACCTGGGTGCGCTGCGGCAGTGGGTGCGGCTCCAGGACACCCACGACACCTTCTACATGGTCGTCGACCTGCACGCGATCACCGTCGAGCAGGACCCGAAGGTGCTGCGCGATCGCACGCGCCGCTCGGCCGCGCAGTTGCTCGCGCTCGGGGTCGACCCGGCCCGCAGCGCGCTGTTCGTCCAGAGCCAGGTGCCCGAGCACGCCCAGCTGAGCTGGGTGCTGGAGTGCCAGACCGGGTTCGGCGAGGCGAGCCGGATGACGCAGTTCAAGGACAAGGCCGCGAAGCAGGGCACGGATCGCGCCAGTGTCGGCCTGTTCACGTACCCGGTCCTGCAGGCCGCGGACATCCTGCTGTACCAGGCGAACGAGGTCCCCGTCGGCGAGGACCAGCGCCAGCACCTGGAGCTGACGCGCAACCTCGCGCAGCGGTTCAACAACCGCTACGGCAAGACGTTCACCGTGCCGGAGCCGCATATCGTCAAGGACACGGCGAAGATCTACGACCTGCAGGACCCGACCGCGAAGATGAGCAAGTCCTCGTCGACCGGCAACGGTCTCATCGAGCTGCTCGAAGACCCGAAGAAGTCTGCGAAGAAGGTGCGCTCGGCGGTCACCGACACCGGCCGCGAGATCGTCTTCGACGCCGAGAACAAGCCGGGGGTCTCGAACCTGCTGACGATCCTTTCCGCCCTGACCGGCCAGCCGGTCGCCGAACTCGAGAACTCCTACGAGGGCAAGGGTTACGGCGATCTGAAGAAGGGCGTCGCGGAGGCGTTCGTCGAGTGGGTCACGCCGGTGCAGGAGCGCGTCCAGTCGTATCTGGACGACGTCGCCGAGCTCGACAAGGCGTTGGCGCTCGGTGCGGAACGGGCCCGGGAGGTCGCTTCGGTGACCTTGCGGAACGTCTACGAGAACATCGGGTTCCTTCCCCCGGCAGGCTGATTCGCGCTGCGCGGTCGCGGCCGCGTGGTTAGCGTTTCAAGGTGGCGAAAGATGACGGCGCGAGGCCGGACGAGGACAAGCTGTTACCGCGCCTGAGGCGGAAGTATGGCTGGCTCGATCACCTCATCCGGGCCAACGACGCCTTCACCGAGCGCTATGGCAACCACTACGCGGCCGCCATCACCTACTTCAGCGTGCTTTCGGTGATCCCGATCTTGATGGTCGCCTTCGCGATCATCAAGATCGTGCTCGCCGGCGACCAGGTGGTGACGAACCAACTCGTCGACGGCATCAAGAAGTCGGTCCCGGAAGGCCTGAGCGATCTCGTCGGCAGCATCATCAAGGCGGCACTGGACTCCGGCGGCGGCATCGGGGTCTTCGGTCTGCTGCTCGCCCTGTATTCGGGCATCGGCTGGATGTCGAACCTGCGTGACGCGCTGACCGCCCAGTGGGGGCAGGAAAAGCAGAAGCTGCCGCTGGTTTCGACCACCATCAAGGACCTGCTGTCCCTCGTCGGGCTCGGTCTCGCGCTGGTGGTCTCGTTCGGCCTCACCGCGGCGGGCAGCGGTGTCGGGCGGTTCCTGCTCGAACTGGTCGGCCTCGAAAACCAGGGCTGGGCCGTGTTCCTGCTGAAGGTCGCGACGATCCTGCTCGGCCTGCTCGCGAACACCCTGGTGTTCCTGTGGGTCATCGCGAGGCTGCCCCGTGAGCACGTCGCGTTGCGCAGCGCGGTCAAGGGCGCGATCTTCGCCGCGGTCGGGTTCATCGTGCTTCAGCAGGCCGCGACCGTCTACCTCGGCAGCGTCACGAAATCACCGGCGTTCACCCTGTTCGGCCCGGTGATCGGTCTGCTCGTGTTCGCGAACCTCGTTTCGCGGTTCCTGCTGTTCGTCACCGCGTGGACGGCGACGGCGAAGGAGAACATGCAGACGGTCGTCGAGCCGCCGGCCCCGGTGCTGATCCACCCGAGGGTGACCGTTCAGCAGGGGCCGGGGCTGGGCGCCGTCGGCGGGGCTTTCGCGACCGGCGCGCTTCTCGGCTGGTTCGGCCGCCGAAAGTCCTGACCGACCGGCCGGGACCCTGCTGCGCCTACTCGCCCGCCATGGCCTTCTTGCGCTGGTGACCGACGACGAACGACGCCACGATGATCAGGAAGACGGCCAGCGTGATGATCCAGCCCGTCACTCCGAACGGGTCTTCGGCCGCGGCCGCGGCGCCGCTGTTCGCCGCGCCGTCGGCGTTCGGCGCGGCGTTGGCCGGGTCCGCGTTCATCGTCTCCGGTGACCGGTATTCGATGCGCCCCACCGATTCGGCCTTGGCCTCGCGCAGCGCGAAGCCGTAATCGAGGAGCTTCGCGGCCTGTTCGGTGACTCGCGTCGGGCGCTGCTCGGCGCGAAGCATCACGACCGCGATCCGGTGCCCGTTCTGGAGCGCGCCGCCGACGTAGGTGTGCCGCGCGTCGTCGGTGAAGCCGGTCTTACCGCCGATAAAACCGGGGTACGTCCCGAGGAGTTTGTTGTCGTTGTAGATCGTGATGACCGGCTTTCCCGCGGTGGGCGGGACTTCGAAGCTCTTGGTCTTCACCACCTGCGCGAATTCGGGCTTCTTCATCGCGTAGTGGAAGATCAGGCTCATGTCGTAGGCCGAGGTCGACATGCCGGGGCCGTCGAGCCCGGACGGGGTCGCGGCCCGGGTGTCCGTGGCGCCGATGCGGGCGGCCAACGCGTTCATCTTCACGACCGTCGCGTCCACGCCGCCGAGCACGGTGGAGAGCGCGTGCGCCGCGTCGTTCCCGGAGTGCATCAGCAGCCCGTGCAGCAGCTGGTCCACTGTGTACTGACCGCCCGCGGCGATGCCCATGCAGGTGCACTCCTGCTCGGCGTCCTCCTTGGTCGGCACGACCATCCTGTTCGGCGGGAGCTCGGTGACCACGACCAGCCCGAGCAGGACCTTGATCAGCGACGCCGGCCGCTGACGGGCGTGCGGATCCTTCGCCGCGATGATGTCGCCGCTTTCGAGGTCCTGCAGCACCCACGCCGCGGAGGTGTTCCCCTCGGGCGGGTTGAGCGCGCGCGCCGGCAGCACGAAGCCGCATTCGGCCATCCGGTCGCCGCCCACCGGAACCGGCGGGACCGGCAACGGCGCCGGCACGGCCTCGCCGGGGCGCGGCTTCTCGGAGGTGTCGATCGGCGCGGGAGGCGTCGTCTTGTTCGCGCACGGCTGCGCCTGGGCTGGTGGCTTCGGGGCGGCTGTGGCCACCGGCGTCACCGCGAGGGCGAGCACACCGGAAACGAGGACCAGGAGCGACCGGGAGATAGCGCTGTGCACCCGAGCAATGTAGCGTCGCCTGCCCCGCTGCATACTCAGGGGCATGCGCATTTCGCGAGGTACTTCGATGTTCCTGCTGGGTTTCGGCGTGTGGTCGTGGATCATCTGGATCACGTTCGCCAAGAACCTCTGGGACAGTGACCGCGCCTGGGCCGCTGACGGCTCACCCACCGCCTACTTCATCGTGCACGCGGTGCTGACCGTCGTCTCGTTCGTGCTCGGCACCATCATCGGCGTCATCGGTCTGCGCACGCTTCGTGGCGCCAAGTCACGGGACGCGGAAAAGGCTGACGCCTGATCCGGTTTGTCGTCCTTTTGACGGTGGTGGCCGGTCTTCGGCTCGCTTAGGTTCACTCCACCGAATCATGGAGGTGGAATGTCCCGGATCAGACGCCTGCTCGTCCCCGCGCTCGTCGCGGCGGCGGCGGGAAGCGTGTTCGCGGCCCCGTCGGCGAGCGCCGCGCCCGCGCCGCAGTGCGACACCGCGAGCGCGCCGTTCAACTACGTGGTGCTCTACAACCCGCGCACCCCGGAACGCAAGGTCGACAGCGAGCTGCGCGCGAAGTGCGGCGAGAAGGTCGCGTACTACCCGGAGATCGGGGTCGCGGTGGCGACCTCGCGCAACGCCGACTTCCAGGCGAAGATCGGCGTCTTCCGCGCCTACTCGGGCGGTCGTGACGTCGCGTTCCCGCCGGCGGCCACCGCCCGCTCGACCCGCTCCGCCGTGGTCGACACCAAGGAAAGCGAAGAGACCACCAGCGTCGCGGTCGAAGAGGACCTTTCGGCCCAGCAGTGGGACATGCGGGCGATCCAGGCTCCCGAGGCGAACAAGGTCTCCGGTGGCAGCCGCTCGGTGACCGTCGGCGTGCTGGACTCGGGCATCGAGCCCACCCACCCGGCGCTGAAGGCCGCCCTCGACCCGAACGTGTCGGCAGGCTGCAACAGCGGCGCGCCCGACACCACGCCCGCCGCCTGGGCGCCCACGACCTCCGACCACGGCACGCACGTCGCCGGCACGATCGCGGGCAAGGACACCGAGCGCGGCTTCACCGGTGTCGCGCCCGGCGTCAAGCTGGCGTCGGTGAAGGTCGTGAACGACGACGGCCTGATCCTCCCCGAGGCCGCGGTGTGCGGGTTCATGTGGGCGGCGAAGCACCGCTTCCCGGTCACGAACAACAGCTACTACATCGACCCGGGCATGTTCTACTGCTCGAAGGAGCCGGGCGACGCGGCCGCGTACGAGGCCGTCCGCCGCGCGGTGGTCTACTCGACCGGCCGTGGCGTGCTGAACGTCGCCGCCGCCGGCAACAGCGGCTTCGACGTCACCAAGCAGACTACCGACCCGAACCGCCCGCACCCCGTCGACTCGACCTGCGGCATCCTGCCGAAGGCGATCGAAGGCGTCGTGACCGTCTCGGCCATCGGCTACGCGGGCACGAAGTCGTCCTACAGCAACTTCGGCGCCGGCCAGGTCGAGGTGACCGCCCCCGGCGGTGACCGCGCCCAGCTGCCGCCCGCCGGCCAGGGTGCCGGTTGCCCGCTGTCGACCATCTTCAACGGCGCCTACGGCACGAAGTGCGGCACCTCGATGGCGTCCCCGCACGCCGCCGGTGTCGCCGCGCTGCTGGCGTCCCGCTACCGCCACGCTCCGCCGCGGCTGCTGACCTGGCTGCTGGAGCACCAGGCCGACGCGGTCGAGTGCGGCACCGCCGCGCCGGTCTGCGAGGGCCCGGCGAAGGACAACTCGTACTACGGGCACGGCCGCGTCAACGCCCTGGACGCGGTGAAGTAGTTCTTTTCGGTTATTCGGGGCCGGTCCACCTGGTGGGCCGGCCCCGAATGCGTTCCGGCCGAAAAGTGGCGCTTGCCGAAAAGCAAGATTCTTTCGGTGACCACCCGATCACGTGCCGGATTTTTCGGTCTCGGCGGCCCGCGGGCGAGGTAAGCTCGTGTGGGTGAAGCCCCAATGGGGTAGGTGCCGAGTGAAGGTCGAGCGACTTCGGTTAGTGTGCCGTCCACCACATCGGCACCGATGGGGGCGACCAATCAACCTCGCGAATGGATGCACATGATGACCGGCGGTTCTGAGACGGGTGGCAACTAGCCATCGCCTGGCTCCGGCATGAAACCCGTGCCGGAGCGTCAGCCGTTACGCGTGTAGTCCGCGACGAAGCCCATCCGCTGGCTCATCTGTGGCTCCCTGGCGGAGAACTCGACGATCACGTCGTTGTTCCGCACCTTCTTCTTGAAATTGCGCGCCCCCTGATTGCGCACGGTCAGAGTCGCGGGGTTCGGTACGTCGCGGAAGATCACTCGGTGGGTGAACTTGCAGACCTGCTTGTCGAAGACCACGTCGAAGTCTTCCGGCTCCGCGCCGCTCATCAGGTCCGCCGACATCTTCGGCCACCACCACTCGACCGTCACGAGGTCGCCGTCCGCGACCCGGTTTCCCAAGTGCACGTAGATGTCGAGGCGGGGTTTGCCGGTCTTCGAGTTCTTCCAGACCGACGTGGCCTTCGCACGCGTGCGCTCGGACGCGCTTTCCGGTCTCGCGTGGTACGCCTTGCACGAGATTCGCCGTTTCGCCCTGGCGGTCAAGGGCGTTATTCCGTAGTAGGTCATCTTGAGCGAAACGTATCTCGGCTTACCGTCAGCGGCGGCGTTGAGGATCATGTTGCGTTTGCAGTAGACGTCGCCGTTGCTCTCGACGATGGTTTCTTGCCGCCACTCACGGAGGACGATCGGTGAATCCGTGTGCATACTGTCGGCGTAGTCGTGAAGAATGTTCTCCACGTTGACGAGTTTGTTGCGTTGACGTTGCGTTCCGGCGAACGAAACCAGCGCGGCCGTGACGAACAAGGTGCCGGCGGCGGTGGCGAAAGCCGTTCTGAGCCACGCGATACCGAAGATCTGGCCGAGGAGGCCGACCGTGCCCAGCATGGTGATCGTACTTCCGAAGACGCGAATGTAGCCGTGTTTGTAAACCAGTTCTTCGATTTCCGCGATCAGAGGGACGAGTCGCTGCGAAAGGATCGCGCGCAGCTCCGAACCAGCACCCATCGCCTCGCCGCCCCTCGATCACCCGGCTTGGTGACTCTCCAGGCTATCTCAGTCACACACTGTTTCCAACGGTCTTCTTGGCGGCGAAGCACCTTTCGCCGGATTCGCGAGCACTGTCCTTCTCGCTACGTTGTGAACACCTTCGACAGTGGGGAGTTCACGATGTCGGTGTTCGGTCGGTTGGTTCCCGTGGTGGTAGGGCTGGCGATGCTCCCGCTTGTCAGCACGCCCGCGGCGGCGGCTCCGGTGGCACCCTGCAGTGAGGAACCGCGGGAGCTGCCCATCAACGAGTTCACCGACTATCGCGAGATGGTGCGGGAGCTCGGCAGGCTTGAGCGCGTGAGCAAAGGGCGGGTAACGGTCGAAGAGGTCGGGCGGTCGAACCGCGGCCGGGTGATCCACCAGGCGACCGTCGGGACCGGCCCGAAGGTCTTCGTGGTCTCCAGCGAGATCCACGGGAATGAGAAGACCGGCACCGACGCCCTGCTGCGCATCCTGGACTACCTCGGCACATCCGAGTCGCGGGACGCCGAGCGTCTGCGGAAGACCATCACCTTCGTCGCGGTGCCGAAACTGAACCCGGACGGTGCCGAACTCGACCGGCGCGGCAACGATCTGTCCTGGGCCGAGGTACAGCGGAAGTTCCCTCAACTGAAGGATCGGCCACCCGCCTGGAACTACCTCAGCGACGTCCTCCAGGGCGACGACTACCGGAAACGGCCCGGCTTCGACGTCAACCGCGACTTCAATCCGGACCTGAACTACGTCCCGCGCGCGGAGGACTTCCCGGGCGCGCCGGATCAGCCGGGCTGGTTCATCACGCCTGAGGCGCGGGCACTGCGTTCGGTGTACGTGGAGCTGACCGCCCGGCGCGGGAAGGTGCCCGACGTCTACGTCGATCTGCACCATCAAGGCGCGTGCGTCCGGCAGGAAGGCAGCGACCGGCTGCTCGACGTCGGGATCGACTACCCACCGCTGCCCGACAAGTTCTTCGAGCCCGGCCAGAAGTACGCGAAGTACCGCGACGTGTACACAAAGGACGAATCAAGGCAGCTGGCGATCAGCGGGTTCAACGGGATGACGTCGCGTGGGTTCGTCGGGGCGCGGTATCCGCACGGGGCCGATCGTGACCTGCCGGGGCAGGCGCGGTGTTCGTTCGCCTTGAACGGGACGGGGACGGTGCTGTTCGAGGTGCGAGGTCAGACGCAGACGCTCGGGCAACAGCACCGGGAGCACTTCACGCGCGCGGTGATGGCCGGGCTGTACAACATGCTGCGGGATGTGAGCACGGGCGCTGTGGATCGCATCGATCCGGACGCTTTCGACCAGCTGCCCGGAACCGCGGACTCGGCTGCTCTCGCTCGGGTGCTGGAGTAGCGCGCTGTCCGTGAAGGCCTCCTTGAGGGACCCAGGGTCCCTCAAGGAGGCCTTCACGGACGATCAAGCCGCACGAGAGATCAGACTGACAGGTGGGCGCGGACGTGTGGACGCTGCGAGACGAGCCGCTTCCAATTCGGCCAGCACTCCGGCGGGATCAGTCAGCAGGCGGGAAGGCAAGGTCTGCACGACGATTATGCCAGCGGTCGCGTAGCGCGTATTGCGCATGACCGTGCGCTTGTAGTCCTCGCGATAGAAATGGAAGTCGAACGAGTCGATCTCCCACGCGAGCGCGATGTCGTCCCACCAAGCATCAGGGCGACCGATGTAGCGACCATGACCGTCGCAGATCTCCGGATTCCAGTGGCTTGGCTGAACCATGAGGCTGCGACTCAAAATTTTGGCCCGTGCTTCCGCGACCGAGTGGAGATCCTTCCATTCGCCGAGAATTCTGCGTGGGATCGCAGTGCCTCGTTTGGAACCCTCGTTCAGTTCGTGGGCCAGTGCTTCAGGCGAACACCGGCCGCGCTGGATGGCTTCGACGAGAAGGCGTCCGACGGGTTCGACCGTTCGAAGACGTCGGCAAGCGTCCGTGGTCGCGCGAACGAGCGGAGCGAGGGGAACGCCTTCGTGGATTCGTGCTTCGGGCAGACGATGGGTTCGCTCGACGGTCACGAATTCAGCGCTGCGGACTTTGTGTTCATGGGGAATGAGAACGTGAATGTCGTTGTCCGGAGGTAGCTCGCGGGGGCGAAGCCCGTGCCGTCGGCAGGCTTCCACGCCGGTCACGAGCGCGCGAGGACCCGCATGCAGTAGCGCGCCGATCACCCGTTCTTCGATTGTCGGGGGCGCCTGGTGCAGCAGGATGACTCCTGGTAGCAACCGTTGCCATGGGCCGCCGGGCAGGCATCTTCGGTAGATGACCTTGCTGCTCATCTCGAGCGATTCCAAGGTCGTCGCCTTGATGACGCCGTGCCGGCTTCGCTGCTGGAGCAGTTCGGGGTGCTCAGCCCATCTGCCGCGCTTGTTCATGATCACAGAGTGGGCCCGGCGGCATCGCGATCACCAGACACACTTCTTCGACCTGTGGATAACCGACCCCTTGTGGATAACTGCCCAGAAGTCCGTGAAGGCCTCCTTGAGGGACCCAGAGTCCCTCAAGGAGGCCTTCACGGACAGAGCAGAAAGCGTTAGACGCGCTTGAAGAGCAAAGCGCGCTTCACTTCCTGAATGGCCTTCGTGACCTGGATGCCGCGCGGGCAGGCGTCGGTGCAGTTGAACGTCGTCCGGCAGCGCCAGACACCCTCGGAGTCGTTGAGGATGTCGAGACGCTCTTCGGCGCCTTCGTCACGCGAGTCGAAGATGAACCGGTGCGCGTTGACGATCGCGGCCGGGCCGAAGTACGAGCCGTCGTTCCAGTACACCGGGCACGACGACGTGCAGCAGGCGCACAGGATGCACTTGGTCGTGTCGTCGAACCGGTCGCGGTCGGCCTGCGACTGGATCCGCTCGCGCGTGGGCTCGTTCCCGTAGGCGATCAGGTACGGCTTCACGGCCTTGTACGCCTCGAAGAACGGGTCCATGTCGACGTAAAGGTCCTTGAGCGTCGTCAGGCCCTTGATCGGCGCGATCGTGATGGTCGTCTTCTTACCGTCCTGCGACAGCAGGTCCTTCATCAGGACCTTGCACGCCAGCCGGTTGATGCCATTGATCTGCATCGCGTCGGAACCGCAGACGCCGTGCGCGCACGAGCGCCGGAACGAGAACGTCCCGTCGATGTAGTCCTTCACGTAGAAGAGCAGGTTCAGCAGCCGGTCGGTGCGCTGCGCCGGGACGTCGTAGGACTCCCAGTGCGGCTCGGTGTCGATCTCGGGGTTGAACCGGAGGATCTTCAGCGTGACGGTGATCGGCGTGTGGTCGGAGGACACGGCCTCCGACTTCTCGGGGGTGGCCGTGGTCATCAGTACTTCCGCTCCATCGGTTCGTAGCGGGTGAAGGTCACCGGCTTGTAGTCGAGGCGGACGTCCGCCGACAGGCCTTCGCCCTGCTTGTAGGCCATGGTGTGCCGCATGAAGTTCGTGTCGTCGCGGTTCGGGTAGTCCTCGCGCGCGTGCCCGCCGCGGGATTCCTTGCGCGCCAGGGCGCCGACGACCAGGACTTCGGCGAGTTCGAGCAGGAAGCCCAGCTCGACGGCCTCGAGGACGTCGGTGTTGTACCGCTTCCCCTTGTCCGACACGGTGATCCGGCTGTACCGCTCCTTCAGCGCCTGCACGTCGGTCAGCGCCTGCTTGAGCGTGTCCTCGGTGCGGTACACCGAAGCGTGCGAGTCCATCGTCTTCTGCAGCTCGGTGCGGATGTCGGCGACGCGCTCGTCACCGTGCTCCGAAAGCAGCAGCGCGAGCTGGTCTTCCACCACGCGAGTCGGGTTCTCGGGCAGCTCGATGTGCTCGTGCGCCAGCGCGTACTCGGCGGCGGCGATGCCGGCGCGACGGCCGAAGACGTTGATGTCCAGCAGCGAGTTGGTGCCGAGCCGGTTCGAGCCGTGCACGGACACGCACGCGACCTCACCCGCGGCGTACAGGCCGGGGATGACGTTCTCGTTGTCCCGCAACGCCTCACCGTGGACGTTGGTCGGGATGCCGCCCATCACGTAGTGGCAGGTCGGGAACACGGGCACCGGCTCGGTGACCGGGTCGACGCCCAGGTACGTGCGCGAGAATTCCATGATGTCCGGTAGCTTCGCGTTCAGCGTCTCTTCCGGGATGTGCGTGACGTCGAGGACGACGTAGTCCTTGTTCGGCCCGCAACCGCGGCCCTGCAGCACTTCCTGCACCATCGAGCGGGCGACGATGTCACGCGGCGCGAGGTCCTTGATGGTGGGGGCGTAGCGCTCCATGAACCGCTCGCCGTCGGCGTTGCGGAGGATGCCGCCCTCACCGCGCACGGCCTCGGAGATGAGGATGCCGAGCCCGGCGAGACCTGTCGGGTGGAACTGGAAGAACTCCATGTCCTCCAGCGGCAGGCCCTTGCGGAAGATGATGCCGAGGCCGTCACCGGTGAGGGTGTGCGCGTTCGACGTCGTCTTGAAGATCTTGCCCGCGCCGCCGGTGGCGAACACGATCGACTTCGCCTGGAAGACGTGCAGCTCGCCGGTCGCCAGCTCGTAGGCGACGACGCCGGAAGCGGCCGGGTTGCCGTCCTCGTCCGGGGTCAGCACCAGGTCGAGCACGTAGAACTCGTTGAAGAACTCGGTGCCGTGCTTGACGCAGTTTTGGTACAGCGTCTGCAGGATCATGTGTCCGGTGCGGTCCGCGGCGTAGCAGGCGCGGCGCACCGCGGCCTTGCCGTGGTCACGTGTGTGCCCGCCGAAGCGGCGCTGGTCGATCTTGCCTTCGGGCGTCCGGTTGAACGGCAGGCCCATCTTCTCGAGGTCGAGGACCGCGTCGATGGCTTCCTTCGCCATGATCTCGGCGGCGTCCTGGTCGACCAGGTAGTCGCCGCCCTTGATCGTGTCGAAGGTGTGCCACTCCCAGTTGTCCTCTTCGACGTTCGCCAGCGCGGCGCACATGCCGCCCTGCGCGGCACCGGTGTGCGAACGCGTCGGGTAGAGCTTGGTGAGGACCGCGGTGCGGGCACGCTGGCCGGATTCGATGGCCGCGCGCATCCCGGCGCCACCGGCGCCGACGATCACCACGTCGTACTTGTGGAACTGCATGAGGACTCCGCTTACCTGTGGTGGGGCGTCAGTTGGCCGAGATACCGGGATCGAAGGTGAAGATCACCATCGTGCCGACGGCGAGGATCAGCACCATCGAGACGTAGAGCACGATCTTCAGCCAGAACCGGGTGCTGTCCTTGCGGGCGTAGTCGTCGATGATCGTGCGCAGCCCGTTGCCGCCGTGGATCTCGGCGAGCCAGAGCATCGACAGGTCCCAGAACTGCCAGAACGGCGAGGCCCAGCGGCCGGCGACGAAGCCCCAGTTGATGCGGTGCACGCCGCCGTCGAGGATGTTCATGATGAACAGGTGGCCGAGCACCAGCACGATCAGGGCGAGGCCCGAGATGCGCATGAACAGCCAGCTGTAGAGCTCGAAGTTGCTCCGGCGGGCGGCGGGGCGCTTCGGGGAGCGCGGCTTGTCGAGGGTGAGGACTTCGGATGCCATGGTCAGTTACCCCCGAAGAGCGTCTCGACGGTGCGCTTCATCATGAAGAAGGCACCGGGAATCATCACCACGACCCAGATGGCCAGGATGGTCCAGAGCATCGGCTTCTGGAACTTCGGTCCCTTCTCCCAGAAGTCGACCAGCATGACCCGGATGCCGTTGAGCGCGTGGAACAGCACCGCGCCGACGAGGCCGACCTCGAGGAGGTTGACCAGCGGGGTCTTGTAGGTCTCGATGACCTCGTTGTACGTGTCGGGCGACACGCGCACGAGCGCGGTGTCGAGCACGTGCACGAAGAGGAAGAAGAATGTCAGCACGCCGGTGATGCGGTGCAGCACCCAGGACCACATACCGGGGTCGCCCCGGTAGAAGGTCCCTTGCCGGCGTGAGGCACCCGCCCGATCGCTCGCGGCCGCCTCGGTGGCGGTGCTAGCCGTGGTGGACATCGGTGAACGGCCTCCAACGTCATGGCTTGGGCCCGCTGACCGCTGGTTTCCGCGCCTGCCGCCGGGACGTCCACCTGGGACGGCTCCGGCGACGGTGCCGAGATCATGGTCATCGAGCGTGGATGAAAAGGATGCTAGACCCGCACCTCACGGTGGGCTCACCTCCGGGTTCCTCTGTGTGATGGACCAGACATCGGGGCCCTCGCACGATCGAGTGACGCGGGCCGGTAACTCACCGGTTCGTCCACTGTGGACGCGCGGGCGGGCCCGCCGGAACCTCTGAACGGTGTGTGACGATCTTCGGCGCGTCACGCGGCTCGAGGGCCGGGCACTGCCTGCGATTACTCCATTCCGATCACCGTGAGTACTCCGTTCGTCGCGCTTACGACTCATGAGTAAACGTTTGTGTTACGTAGCGTGCCTTTCCTATGGCAGCAAAGCGGCCGTTAGGTACCGTTCCTCGGTCGAACCCGGCACTGTCGCCGGGTCGCTTTCTTCGGACCATCCGCTGGATCAGCGGGGAGGGAGACACACGTTGCGTCGCATGCGTGGAACCGCGCTGGCCGCCGCGACCTTGGCCGGTGCTCTGGTACTGGCTGGGTGCGCGAAGGATTCGGGTGGGGGGAACAACAACAACGCCAGCTCCGGGGACCAGTCCTCCAGCTGCGTGACGGCGCCGAAGCCGCCCGCCGCGGCGGCCGCCTCGACCAGCTCCAGCCAGGCCGGTGAGAAGGTCGACGGCAGCAAGCTCAAGGTCGCGCTGGCCTTCGACGTCGGCGGCCGTGGCGACGCGTCGTTCAACGACTCCGCCGCCGCCGGTACCGACAAGGCGAAGACCGAACTCGGTATCACCACGGTCAGCGAGAGCACTGCCGCGTCGACCGAGGACGAGGCCGCGAAGTCGCAGCGTCTCGACCAGCTCGCCGCGCAGGGCTTCAACCCGGTCATCGCGGTCGGCTTCGCCTACGCCAAGGCCGTCGGCGCCATCGCGCCGAAGTACCCGAACACCCAGTTCGCGATCATCGACGACGACTCCGTCAAGGCGCCGAACGTCACCCCGCTGGTGTTCGCCGAGGAGCAGGGCTCGTTCCTGGCCGGTGTCGCCGCCGCCTACAAGTCGAAGAAGTGCCACGTCGGCTTCGTCGGTGGTGTGAACACGCCGCTGATCCAGAAGTTCGAGGCCGGCTTCCTCCAGGGTGTGAAGGCCGCCTCTTCCAAGGCCGTCATCGAGGACGAGTACCTCACTCCGGCCGGTGACTTCTCCGGGTTCCAGGACCCGCCGAAGGGCAACGCCAAGGCCAACGCGCAGATCGCCAAGGGCGCGGACGTCCTCTACCACGCCGCCGGTGCCTCCGGTAAGGGCGTGTTCGAGGCCGCGAAGTCGAACAACGCGCTCGCCATCGGCGTCGACTCCGACCAGTACAACCAGAAGACGGTCGAGGCGTCGAAGGACGTCATTATCACCTCGATGCTGAAGCGCGTCGACGTGGCGGTGTTCGACTACCTGCGCGCGCTGGCGAAGGGTGACCTGTCGTCGCTGCCGAAGCGCTTCGACCTCAAGGTCGACGGTGTCGGCTACGCCACCTCCGGTGGCAAGGTCGACGACATCAAGGACGTCCTCGAGGGCTACAAGGCGCAGATCGTCTCCGGGGCGATCACCGTCTCGGACAAGCCGCAGAAGTAAGCTTCGCCAGGTACGGGGCTCGGGAGGGTAACCCCTTCCGAGCCCCAACCTGTTTACCCAGAACTGGATGGCTTTTCATGAGCGCTCCCCAGGCCGAGGTCACCGACGCCCCCGACCGGGGTGAACCGGCCGTGCAGCTGACCGGGATCACGAAGCGATTCCCCGGTGTCGTGGCCAACTCCGACGTCAACCTCACCGTCACCAAGGGCGAGGTGCACGCCGTCTGCGGCGAGAACGGCGCGGGCAAATCGACCCTGATGAAGATCCTCTACGGCATGCAGCAGCCGGACGAGGGCGACATCGCGATCAACGGCGAACCGGTGAAACTGCGCAACCCGCAGGACGCCATCAAGGCCGGGATCGGGATGGTCCACCAGCACTTCATGCTGGCCGACAATCTGACCGTCGGGGAGAACGTCTTCCTCGGCGCGGAGAACCTGCACGGCATCGGCCGCGCGGCGAGGGCGAAGCTGGCGGAACTCGCCGAACGCGTCGGCCTGCGCGCCCGCCCGGACGCGCTGCTGGAAGAGCTCGGCGTCGCCGACCGTCAGCGCGTGGAGATTGTGAAGGTGCTCTACCGCGGCGCGCGGATCATCATCCTCGACGAGCCCACCGCGGTGCTCGTGCCGCAGGAGGTCGACGCGCTGTTCGAGACCGTGCGAGCCATGCAGAAGGACGGCTTCACCTTCATCTTCATCTCGCACAAGCTCGACGAGGTGCGCGCGATCGCCGACACGGTCACCGTGATCCGGCGCGGCACCACCGTCGGCATGGCCGATCCGAAGACGATCACCTCGCGGCAGCTGGCCGAGATGATGGTCGGTTCGGAACTGCCCACACCCGAGACCCGCGAGTCCACCGTCACCGATCGGGACGTCCTCCGTCTGGACGACGTGTGCCTGAGCGTCGAGGGTTCCGAGCGCAACGTGCTCGACCACATCTCCTTCACCGTGCACGCGGGTGAGGTGCTCGGGATCGCCGGCGTCGAAGGCAACGGCCAGACCGAACTCGTCGAGACGATCATGGGCATGCGCAAGGGCGGCGGCCGGATCGAGCTGACCGAGGCCGACGGCAGGGTCGTCGAACTACACAAACTAGGGACGCTCGCCCGCCGCGAGGCCGGGATCGGCTACATCGCCGAAGACCGCACGCGGCACAGCCTCCTGCTCACGCAACCCTTGTGGGTCAACCGGATTCTCGGCTACCAGACCCGCGAGCCGGTCGCGAAAGGACAGTTGCTCGACATCAACGGCGCACGGGAGGACACCCGCCGCATCGTCGAGGAGTACGACGTCCGCACGCCGGGCATCGACGTCCCGGCCGCCGCTCTTTCGGGTGGTAACCAGCAGAAGCTGATCGTCGGGCGTGAGCTTTCCGGCAACCCGGTGCTGCTGATCGCGTCGCATCCGACGCGCGGTGTCGACGTCGGCGCGCAGGCGCTGATCTGGGAACAGATCCGCCAGGCGCGCGCCGCCGGGCTGGCCGTCCTCCTGGTTTCGGCCGACCTCGACGAGCTGATCGGGCTTTCCGACACCATTCAGGTCATGCTTCGCGGACGGCTGGTCGGCGAGGCCGACCCCGCGACCGTGACCCCGCAGCAACTGGGCTCCGCGATGACGGGTGCTTCCGAAGACTCTGAAGAAAATGGGGGCACAGCGTGAGTTCCTGGCGTACGAGGCTGCTGCCGCCTCTGCTCGCGATCGTTTTCGCGGTCATCCTGACGGCCATCGCGCTGATCATCTCGGGCGCGGATCCGCTCCAGGCCTACGGAACGATGATCGGCCAGCTCTTCAAGGGCTCGACCGCCGTCGACACGGTGAACCTCGCGACGGTCTACTACCTGTCCGGGCTCGCGGTGGCCATCGGCTTCCAGATGAACCTCTTCAACATCGGTGTCGAGGGCCAATACCGGTTCGCCGCCATCGTCACCGCCATCATCGGCGGGGCCCTGCGGCTGCCGCCGGTGATCCACGTGATCGCGATCCTGATCGTCGCGGTCGCCAGCGGCATGCTCTACGCGGCGATCCCCGCCGTGCTGAAGGTGACCCGAGGCGTTTCCGAGGTCATCTCGACGATCATGCTGAACGCGATCGTCGGCGGCATCGTGGCGTTCCTGGTCAACGCGGACCAGTTCGGCGTGCAGACCGGCAACAACATCGCCACCCGCGAGATCGCCGAAACCGGCCGGATCCCCGGCATCCCGATCGGGTCCGGTGAGCTGTTCGGCTTCGTGATCATCGCGGCGCTGATCGGTGCGGCCTACTGGTTCATGCTCAACCGGACCCGGTTCGGCTTCGAGCTCAAGGCCTCCGGCGAATCGACGACGGCCGCCGCGGCGGGTGGCGTCAACGCCAAGAAGATGACGCTGATCGCGATGCTGCTTTCCGGTGGCGTCGCCGGTCTGGTCGCGATGCCGGAACTGCTCGGCCGCGACTTCAGCTACGGCATCACCTCGACCCAGATGTACGGCTTCACCGGTATCGCGGTCGCTCTGCTCGGCCGCAACCACCCGGCCGGGATCGCGCTGGGCGCCCTGCTGTGGGCGTTCCTCGACCGGTCCGCGGTGTCGCTGGAGCAGATCAACGTGTCCAAAGAGATCGCCACGATCATGCAGGGTGTGATCGTGCTGTCGGTCGTCATCGCGTACGAGATCGTGCGCCGCGCGGACCTGGCCGCCGAACAGCGTCGCGTGGGCCGCGCGCTGGCGGGTAAGGGTTCCAGCGTGTCCGAGGGAGGTGCGGTGTGACCACCGCGGACGTTCTGTCGCCCAACACGGGCGGGACCACCATGCCGGTGAAGCCGCCGAAGCGGCGCATTCCCGGCTGGCTCAAGGGCGCCATCTGGGGTCTGCTGGCGGTCGGCGTGCTCGCGATCGCGTCGTACGCCACCGGCGTCAACACGCTGACCTCGACCAACACCGCGCATACCGCGCTGCGGCTGGCGTTGCCGATCCTGCTGTGCGCGCTCGGCGGCCTCTGGGCCGAACGCGCGGGCGTGATCAACATCGGCCTCGAAGGCATGATGATCCTCGGCACCTGGGGTGCGGCGTGGGGCGCGTACCACGGCGGTGTCTGGGCCGGGCTGATCTCGGCGGTCGTGTTCGGCGCGCTCGGCGGGCTGCTGCACGCCGTCGCGACGGTGACCTTCAACGTGAACCACATCGTCTCCGGTGTGGCGATCAACCTCCTGGGTCTCGGCGTCGCGAAGTACCTGGCGAACCTGGTGTTCACCCCGCTTTCGGGGAACCCGCGCCAGTCGCCGCCGGTGCCGAAGTTCGACACCTACTCGGCGACCTTCCTCTCGGACTGGTTGGCTGACCTGGAAAAGATGCAGCGCGTCTTCATCTCCGACCTCGCCGGGATCCTCAACGGCCTGGTCACCGAGGTCGCGCCGCTGACGATGATCGCGATCGCGCTGGTCCCGATCAGCTATCTGGTGCTGTGGCGCACGCGGTTCGGCCTGCGGCTGCGGTCCTGCGGTGAAAACCCGGTCGCGGCCGAGTCCCTCGGCGTGAACGTCTATCTGCACAAGTACGTCGCGATGATCATCTCCGGCGGGCTCGCCGGAATGGGTGGCGCGTCGCTCGTGCTGCTCGCCGGCGGCGCGGACTATCTGGAGAACCAGACCAACAACCGCGGGTACATCGGCCTCGCGGCGATGATCTTCGGCAACTGGCGGCCGGGCGGCCTGCTCGGTGGCGCGGCGCTGTTCGGGTACGCGGACGGTCTCCAGCTCGCCGGCGGCGGTACCGCGGTGCTCGCGCTGCTGTACGGCGCGGTGATCCTGCTGGCCGTGATCGTGGCCGTGCAGCTGTTCCGCCGCCAGTGGATCGCCGCCGCGCTCGGTGTCGTCGGCGCGGGTGCGCTGTACGCGATCTACTGGACCAACGACGACCTGCCCAGCGACCTCATCCCGTACACGGCGCACTTCGTGACGCTGATCGTGCTGGCGGTGGCTTCGCAGCGGCTGCGGCCGCCCAAGGCGGATGGCGCGCTGTACCGGCGCGGGGAGGACTGACATGGCGGAGTACGACTGGGAAGCCCTGCGGGCTCAGGCCGTCGAAGCGGCGAAGTCGGCGTACGCGCCGTACTCGGGCCTGCACGTCGGTGTCGCGGCTGTGGTGGACGACGGCCGGATCGTCGTCGGCTGCAACGTCGAAAACGCTTCGTACGGCTTGGGAATGTGCGCGGAATGCACGATGGCGGGGCAGCTGCGGCTCACCGGCGGCGGCAAACTCGTCGCCGTCGCCTGCCGCAGCGGTGAAGGCGATCTGCTGATGCCGTGCGGGCGCTGCCGTCAGATCCTGTTCGAGCACGGCGGCGCGGAGTGCCTTGTGGACACTCCCAGCGGCATCCTGCCGATGTCCGCGGTGCTGCCGGACGCCTTCGGGCCGGACGACCTGCCATGAGCGCGTTCGCCGCCGTCGACGTCATCCGCGCGAAGCGGGACGGCGAGCGGCTGACCGACGAACAGATCGACTGGACGATCGACGCGTACACGCGCGGCGACATCGCCGAGGAACAGATGGCCGCGCTCGCGATGGCCATCTTCCTGCGGGGGATGGACTCCGGCGAGATCGCGCGCTGGACCGGCGCGATGATCTCGTCGGGGGAGCGGCTCGACCTGAAGGTCAGCCGCCCGACGATCGACAAGCATTCGACCGGCGGCGTCGGCGACAAGATCACGCTCCCGCTGGCGCCGCTCGTCGCGGCGTGCGGGGCGGCCGTGCCGCAGCTGTCCGGGCGCGGGCTCGGGCACACCGGCGGGACGCTGGACAAGCTGGAGTCGATTCCCGGCTGGCGTGCCTCTTTGTCGACATCGGAGATCATCCGGCAGCTCGACGAGGTCGGCGCGGTGGTCTGCGCGGCGACGTCCGGGCTGGCTCCCGCGGACAAGAAGCTGTACGCGCTGCGGGACGTGACGTCGACGGTGGAGTCGATCCCGCTGATCGCGAGCTCGATCATGAGCAAGAAGATCGCGGAAGGTTCGGCCGGGCTCGTCCTCGATGTGAAGACCGGTTCGGGCGCGTTCATGAAGACGCTTCCGCAGGCCCGCGAACTCGCGCGGACCCTGGTGGAGATCGGCACCGCGCACGGCGTCGCGACGACGGCCCTGATCACGGACATGAACGTGCCGTTGGGTCATGCCGTCGGCAACGCGATCGAGGTCGCGGAGTCGGTCGAGGTGCTGCGCGGCGGCGGCCCTGCCGACGTCGTCGAGCTGACCGTGGCTTTGGCGCGAGAGATGCTGGCGCTGGCGGGATTGTCCGATGTGGACCCGGCGGAGGTGCTCGCATCCGGTCGGGCTTACGAGACTTGGTGCCGGATGATCGCCGCTCAGGGCGGGGATCCGGAGGCCGCTTTGCCGCGGCCTGAGCACGTCCACGTGGTTTCGGCGCCTTCGGATGGGGTTTTGTCGCGTTTGGACGCTTACTCGGTCGGGGTCGCCGCTTGGCGGCTCGGGGCCGGGCGGGCGCGCAAGGAGGATCCGGTGCAGGCCGCGGCCGGCGTGCTGTGCCTGGCGAAGCCGGGTGACAAGGTTTCGGCCGGGCAGCCGCTGCTGGAGCTGCACACCGATACTCCGGATGCTGTTCCTTCGGCTCTCGCTGCGCTCGAAGACGCCTACGCCGTCTCCTCGGAGGCGCCGGCCTCCGCTCCGCTCGTCCTGGAGACCGTGCGGCCCTGACCTGCGTTTAGCGGGCTAATCGCGATCCGTGGTCGCCCGCATTTCGTCCTCTGGGTGCGGTACTTGCACGCGCAAGTACCGCACCCAGAGGACTAACCGCGTAGGCGCGGGCCGGGCGGGTCGGGCGGCTTGGGTCTTGCCAGGAGCGACGTGTCCCCAATGTGGCATTGGAGACGCTGAGCGTCTCCAATGCCACATTGGGGACATCGGAGGCCGGCTGTCCACGCCCGGTCCCGGCACGCGCTCCCTCGCCGGGGCGGCCCTGCCGCAACCAGAGGACGAAATGCGCCGGGGCCCCGGCGGATCGCGATTAGGGGGCTAAACGCAGGTCGGCGGCGGATCGCGATTAGGGGGCTAAACGCAGGTCGGCACCGAGCGCGGGCCGGAGAAGCGTGAAGGCCCCCGTCCCAGGCGAAGCCGAGGGAAGGGGGCCTTCACGCGCTAAAAGAGAGCGTCAGTCCGAGGTCTCGTCGGCGCCGTCGGCCTTCGCCTTGGCGTCGGCCGCCTTGGGCGCCCGGCCGTTGCGCGAGCTGCGCCGCGGCTGACGCGGGGCGGGCGGCGGCGGGGAGATCTGCTGCATGGCCGGTCCGCCGCCGAGCATCAGCTCCGCGAAGGTCGCCATGGCCTCGTCCAGCTGGCCGCCGATACGGCGCACGGACTCGTCGTTGCTCTTGCGCACCAGCGTGTCGACCGAGTCGGTGTCCGGCTGCTTCTGCAGCGTGCTCTCGACCTTGGACAGGCCGGAGCGGATCGAGCCGTCGAGGTCGCCGAGGCGTCCGGTGAAGCCGTCTTCGACCTTGTCGAGCCGCTCCGCCAGGTCGTCGAGCCGCGAGGTGACCTTCTCGAGGCGGTCGCCGAGGCCGTCGAGGCGCTCCGAGGCGTCGATCATCTCGCCGGTCTCGGTCAGCGCGGTCTTCAGCGCCTCGGTGTTCGCGGTGAGGCTGTCCTTGGTGGCCTTGTCGAGGTTCTCGACGCGGGTGCGCAGCTCGCGGTCGACGGTGTCGACGCGGTCCCGCAGGGTGGACTCGGCCTGCTCGACGCGCTCGCGCACCGGGCCGATCACCGACTGCGGCAGCGCGTCGGTCTTCACGTCCTGCTTGTCGAGGTGCGCGCCGAGCTCGTCGAGACGGCGGTGGATGTTCTGGAGCTTGTCCTCGAGCCCGTCCATCCGGCCCCCGACGCCTTCCAGGCGCGCGGCCATGCCGTCGAGGCGGCCGTCGAGCTGAGCGAACGGCTTGGCCAGCTTGTCGACGATGCTTTCGACGGCGCGGGTCAGCGCGGCGATCGCGGTGTCCTGCGCTTCGAGCCGCGACATGGTCTCGTCGAGACGCTCGGCGAGCACGCTGGTCTCGGTGCGGTCGGGCATCTCCGAGAGCCGCTTGCGCACCGCGCCGAGCGAGTCGACCGGGGCCAGACGTGCGTAGATGTCGTCGAGCGCGTCGAAGATCTGCTGCTGTTCGCTCTCACGCACTTCGGCCGCGCGCACCAGCATGTTGCGCATCCGGTCGAAGGACGGGGCTGCAATGTGGTTGTCAGTGGTCACTGCGGTGTCCTTCGTGGGCGGGGAAATGGGAGGGACGTGCCGTGAAGCTTATCCATTGCGAAATTGCTCTGCGTATGGCCCCCGGGTATCGGACAATGCCGAGCTCTGCCCCTGATGGCCGATTCAGCCCGTGATCGACAAAGCCGAGGGTTAACCACAGCGTAGGAGTTACCACCATGTAGGGGAATGACAGGCTCGTTACCGTTACGTATGTCCTCTGAAAGCAGCAGATCCCGCATCCCGGGGGCGGTACTGGCCCGCGCTCCCAAGGTTCTCCTCCACGACCACCTGGACGGCGGATTGCGTCCCGCCACGGTCGCCGAACTCGCCGAACAGACCGGGTACCAGGCCTTGCCGACCAGCGATCCCGTCGCACTCGGCCGCTGGTTCCGCGACGCCGCCGATTCCGGCTCCCTCGTCTCGTACCTTGAGACGTTCGCGCATACCTGCGGCGTCATGCAGACCGAGGAAGCGCTGGTCAGAGTGGCCGCCGAAGCGGTGGAAGACCTCGCTGCCGACGGCGTCGTCTACGCCGAGGTGCGTTATGCCCCCGAACTCTTCGTCGAACGCGGACTGTCACTCGATGCGGTGGTCGAGGCGATTCAGGCCGGGTTCGCCGAAGGTGAACGGAGAGTGGCGGCCGACGGCGGCCGGATCCGCGTCGGGACGTTGCTCTGCGCGATGCGCCAGCACGCCAGGGCGCTGGAGATCGCCGGGCTCGCCGTCCGCTACCGCGACGCCGGCGTGGTCGGGTTCGACATCGCCGGACCGGAAGACGGATTTCCGCCTACCAGAAATCTGGACGCATTCGAGTTTCTGCGGACGAATAATGCGCATTTCACCATTCATGCCGGTGAGGCGTTCGGGCTCGCGTCCATTTGGGAGGCGATTCAGCATTGCGGCGCGGAGCGGCTGGGCCACGGCGTGCGCATCGTCGACGACATCAAGACCGACAGCGACGGCACGGTCCATTTGGGACGGTTGGCCGCCTACGTCCGCGACCGGCGGATCCCGCTCGAGATCTGTCCCACGTCCAATGTCCAGACGGGAGCGGCGCGCTCGATCGGCGAGCATCCCATCGGCCTGCTCGCCAGGCTGCGGTTCCGGGTCACCGTCAACACCGACAACCGGCTGATGAGCGGCTGCTCGATGACCAGCGAATTCGCGGCCCTGAGCGAGGCGTTCGGCTTCGGCCTGGCCGATCTCGAGTGGTTCACGATCAATGCGATGAAATCCGCCTTCCTCGATTTCGACCAGCGGCTCGACATCATCAACACGGTCATCAAGCCCGGGTACGCGGCCTTGCGTTAGTTAGCAGTGACAACTATTGTTCACTATGTAGGAGTACTTTCCCAAATAGTGAAACGGTGACGAAGATGGCGCAGGTCGTGGACGTGGGGATCGGCGGCAGACGACGCTGGCTCATCCTCGCGCTCGGTCTCGCCGCGCAGACCGCGAGCTGTTCGTTCCTCTACGGGCTCCCGTTCCTGGTGCCGTCCATGCAGCGTGCGGAGGGTCTCTCGCTCGCCGAGGCGGGAACCGTGGTCGCGGCGCCGAGCCTTGGCCTGTTGTTCACCTTGATCTTGTGGGGTGCGGCGGCGGACCGTTACGGAGAGCGTTTGGTAATGGCCATCGGGCTCGGCGTCTCGGGGTTACTCCTCGTGTACGCGGCCGCCGGTGACCACTCGCTCGGGACCCTCTTTGGGGTGTTCCTGCTCGCCGGCGCGAGCACCGCGTCAGTGAACGCCGCGAGCGGCCGGGCCGTCCTCGGCTGGTTCGGCCCGGCCGAACGCGGCTTCGCGATGGGTATCCGCCAGATGGCCCAGCCGCTCGGGGTGGGCGTCGCCGCCTTCGGTCTCCCGCCGCTCGCGGACCGCTGGGGTTTCCAGGTCTCGCTCATGCTGCCCGCGCTGACCGCGATCGGCGTCGCGCTCCTGGTCGCCTGGCTCCTGATCGATCCGCCGCGTCCGGAGGCCGAAGCGGGCAAGAGGGAGAAACCTCCGTCGCCGTACCGGAAGCCGGCGTTGTGGCGGGTCCACGGCGCGAGCGCGCTGCTCGTCGTCCCGCAGTTCACGGTCTCCGCGTTCACCCCCGTGTACCTGGTGACGATGCACGGCTGGACGGCGGCGTCCGCGGGCTGGTTCGTCGGCGCCGTCCAGATCCTGGGCGCGCTGGGCAGGATCGCGTCGGGCTACTGGTCCGACCGCGCCGGCAGCAGGCTGCGGCCGATGCGGCAGCTGGCGATCGCGAGCGCCGCGGTGATGCTCCTGGTCGCGCTCGGGGACGCGACGTGGCCGTGGCTGGTGCTGCTCGCGCTCGTCATGGCCGCGGTGATCACCGTGTCCGACAACGGGCTCGGGTTCACCGCGTCGGCGGAGATGGCCGGGCTCGCGTGGGCCGGACGGGCGATGGGCACGCAGAACACCGGCCAGAACATCGCCGCCGCCCTGACGCCGCCGATGCTGGGTCTCGTGATCGGTGATTCCCGGTACGCGCTGGCGTTCTGCGTGGCCGCGGTCTTCCCGATGCTCGCTGTGGCGGTAGTGCCCGTCAGACACGAAAAGAGCCCCTCAGGACGAACCTGAGGGGCCCTTTCCAGCGTGGATCAGAGAACCGTGAGGCGGTTCTCGAAGGTCTCGACGAGCTTGCGCCACTCCGACTGCTCGGCGTCGAACGGAGCGCTCGGCTCGAGCCGCGAGGGGTCCGGCCGCAGCACGAACGACACCAGCCAGCCGAGGCTTTCGTTGGCGGCCAGCGCGGTTTCGACGCTGTCGTCTTCGGCCCACTCGGCGGCGTCGGTGATCAGCTCGACGGCCAGCTCCAGCTGGGTCGGGTCGATCGACTCGGGGCCTTCGGCGATGTCCTCGGCGATCCCGTTGAGCACGTAGGTGTTCTCGGAGTCGACCTCGATCTCGAGCTCGCCCGCGGTGGCCTTCGTGGTCACCTCGTCCCAAGTGGACACTTGGGCGAGGTCGTTGTCCGCCAGCTCCTTGCCGTCCGCGATCGCGCGGATGAGGGCCTTCTCGGAGGAGAAGACGTCGATCTCGCCTTCGCTGCCGAGGAAGATCGGCTTGTCGTCGAGGTAGCAGCGCAGCGTGTAGTACTCGGCGCCGGAGGTGATGATCTTGATCGGGTCGATGCCGACCTCGCCCCAGAAACCGACGGGCTCGTCGTCTTCGTCTTCGTCGTCCGAGTCGTCGTCCACGAGGTCCGCGTCGACGGCGGCCGCTTCGGCTTCGGCGGACTCCGCGAGGAAGGTCGCGAGCTCCTCCGCCGTCTGCTCCAGCACCTTCTCGTCGACGTCGGGGACGGTCACCAGGCCGTCGATCGCGTCGAGGACGGTGTCCCACTTCTCGGAGACCGCCTGCGACAGGTCCGCCCAGAGGCGCTCGCCGTCGCGACCGGAGAAGGGCAGCGTGCCCTGGTCCAGCAGCGAGAAGCTCTCGTGCGCGTCGAGGACTTCGTGGACCTCGTCGAGCTCGCACACGTCCGCGAGCGAACGCACGATGCCGATGATCTCGGCCAGCTCGCCGAGCGTCCACTGGTCCGGCTTCTCGGCGACCAGCTCGGGGACGCCCACCAGGTCGTAGGTGTGGTCGTCGTCGGGGATGAGCTCGGGCACGTTCAGCGCCGGGACGACCTCCCACGCGGGGTGGTCGAGCAGGTCGTGCTGCTCGGAGGTCCGCACGAAGGCGGCGAGATGCGCGGCGTCCGGGAAGGCGTACAGGTCTTCCTCGTCGCCGAGGAAGGCTTCCCATTCCTCGCCGTCTTCCCGCCAGCGCGGCGCCCAGAGGGTGACGACGTCACCCTGTGGCAGGCCGAGTTCGATCGGGATGATGTCCTGTGCCATTCCTTTAGCCCTCTCGGATTACCGCCTGTGTGCGCGGCCGGGTGATGGTGCCCGGAAGGTGCGCGGTACCGCGAAGCCTACGGGTTTCCGCCGATGGGCGCGATCACCCCTGGGCAAGAAGCGACCAACGGATGGCACGATAGGTCCTCTGATGACACTTACAGACCTCCTGCCTGCGGATCCCGACCCCGACTCGCTGTTCGAAGCCTTCTCCACCTGGACGGCCGAGCGCGGGTTGGAGCTGTACCCCGCGCAGGAAGAGGCCATCATCGAGGTGGTCTCCGGAGCGAACCTGATCCTGTCGACGCCGACGGGCTCGGGGAAGAGCCTGGTCGCCGTCGGGGCGCACTTCACCGCGCTCGCGCACGGCCGCCGCAGCTACTACACGGCCCCCATCAAGGCGCTCGTCTCGGAGAAGTTCTTCCAGCTCATCGAGATCTTCGGCGCCGAGAACGTCGGGATGATGACCGGTGACTCGGCGGTGAACGCCGACGCGCCGATCATCTGCTGCACGGCGGAGATCCTGGCGAACATGGCGTTGCGCTTCGGTGCCGACGCGCCGGTCGGCCAGGTCATCGCGGACGAGTTCCATTTCTATTCGGAGCCGGATCGCGGCTGGGCCTGGCAGGTGCCGCTGCTGGAGCTGCCGAACGCACAGTTCGTGCTGATGTCGGCGACCCTGGGCGACGTCTCGTTCTTCGAGAAGGACCTCACCCGCCGGACCGGCCGCCCGACGGCGGTGGTCACCTCGGCGGAGCGGCCGGTGCCGCTGACCTTCCGCTACGCGCTGACGCCGTTGCACGAGACGATGTCCGAGCTGCTCAACGGCGGGCAGTCGCCGGTGTACGTCGTGCACTTCTCGCAGGCCGCGGCGATCGAGCGCGCGCAGACGCTGATGAGCATCAACGTCACTTCGAAGGCGGAGAAGGAGGCCATCGCCGAGATGCTCGGCGACTTCCGCTTCTCGGCCGGGTTCGGGAAGACGCTGTCGCGCCTGGTCCGGCACGGGATCGGCGTGCACCACGCCGGCATGCTGCCGAAGTACCGGCGCCTCGTCGAGCAGCTGGCGCAAGCCGGGCTGCTGAAGGTGATCTGCGGGACCGACACGCTCGGCGTCGGCATCAACGTCCCTATTCGCACAGTGGTCTTTTCAGCGCTGACGAAGTACGACGGTGTGCGGCAACGGCATCTCAAGGCGCGCGAGTTCCATCAGATCGCCGGCCGCGCGGGCCGCGCCGGGTACGACACCGACGGCTACGTCGTCGTGCAGGCGCCGGACCACGTCGTCGAAAACGCCAAGGCGCTGGAGAAGGCGGGCGACGATCCCAAGAAGAAAAAGAAGATCGTCCGCAAGAAGGCGCCCGAAGGGTTCGTCAACTGGACGGAGAGCACCTTCGACCGGCTGATCGCGGCCGAGCCGGAGCCGCTGACGTCGAGTTTCCAGGTCAGCCACTCGATGCTGCTGAACGTCGTCTCCCGGCCGGGGAACGCGTTCGACTCGATGCGGCATCTGCTGGAGGACAACCATTCCGACCGTCCCGCCCAGCGGAAACTGATCCTGCGCGCGATCGCGATCTACCGCGCGCTGCTCGCGGCCGGTGTCGTGGAGCGCCTCGACGAACCCGACGAGCAGGGCCGCATCGTCCGGCTCACCGTCGACCTGCAGTTCGACTTCGCGCTGAACCAGCCGCTTTCGCCGTTCGCGCTGGCCGCGATCGAACTCCTCGACATCGAGTCGCCGTCGTACCCGCTCGACGTCGTGTCCATTGTGGAATCCACTGTGGACAATCCGCGTCCGGTGCTGTCGCAGCAGCAGTTCAAGGCTCGCGGCGAGGCCGTGCAGGCGATGAAGGCCGAGGGCATCGAGTACGACGAGCGGATGGAGCTGCTCGAGAACGTCACGTACCCGAAGCCGCTCGAGGAACTGCTGGAGGCGGCGTATTCCCGCTACCGGCAAGGACATCCGTGGGTCGAGGACTACGAGCTCAAGCCGAAGTCCGTCGTGCGCGACATGTACGAGCGCGCGATGAACTTCGTGGAGTACATCGGTTTCTACCAGCTGGCGCGCTCGGAAGGGCTGGTGCTGCGGTACCTCACCGACACCTACGACTCGCTGCGCCACACCGTTCCCGACGAGGCCAAGAACGAGGGGTTGCAGGACCTCATCGAATGGCTCGGCGAACTGGTGCGCCAGGTCGACTCCAGTCTCCTCGACGAGTGGGAAGCCTTGCGGCATCCCGAAGAAGAAGGCCCGGTTTCGACGCGGCCGCCGTCCGAGCCGCCCGCGGTCACGCGGAACGAGCGGGCGTTCCGGGTACTCGTGCGCAACGAGCTGTTCCGCCGGGTGGAGCTGGCGTCGCGTCGTGCTTACGGGACGCTCGGCGAACTGGACGCCGCGTCGGGCTGGGACGCGGACGCGTGGGAAGACGCCATCGAGGACTACTTCGACGAGCACGAAACCCTGGGCATCGGGCCGGACGCGCGCGGACCCAAGCTGCTGATCATCGAGCAGGAGGCGGAGATCTGGCGGGTGCGGCAGATCTTCGACGATCCGGCGGGCGATCACGACTGGGGCATCAGCGCGGAGGTCGACCTGGCGGCTTCGGACGAGGCGGGCTCGGCGGTCATCCGGATCACGGCGGTGGACCAGCTGGGACTGTCTGCTGGGTGACGGCGCGGCGGCGGACCAGCTGAACGACCAGCAAGATCAGCGACAGCGCGGGCAGCGGGTAGCCCAGGAGCAGGCCCACGGTGATGTCGGTGAGCGGCGCGAGGACCGCGGCGACGAACACCCACGTCGGCGCCGTCGGCAGCCTCGCGCCGGAGCGGACCTTGCCCCACGGTTTCGCCACCGAAAGCCAGGCCTGGAAAGCCAAAGCGCTCGCCATCAGCGCGGTCCCGGCGACCAGCGCCACGGGCGGTTGATCACTGCCCACGGAATCCCGCAAAGCACCGGACAGCAGGAAGATCCCGGCGTAGAGCTGGACGAGCGTGATCGCGAACTTCGCCAGCACCCACCAATGCCGGGCGAACCCCCAGGCCGTCCCCGCGGCGAGCATGAAACCGGTGAAGGCCGACGCGTTGGCGAGCGGCGCCAGCAGGAACGTGTCGATCTCGTGCGCCATCGACGTCGCGGCGAGGCGGATCTCGCCGTCCTCGCTCGCGCGGCCGATCGCCAGGAGGGTGAACAGCGCCAGGGCCTGCCCCATCCAGCCCACCGAAGTGATGACATGCAGCCACACGGTCAGCTGTCGCCAGGTCTTCATCCGCATGCCGGACAGGCTCGCGTGACCGCCCGGCCCGGCGCATCGGGGACGACCCTGAAATCACACCGGAAGGGGCGGGAAGCAGGCCTGGGCGTCGTGGCCGTCGAACCAGAGCCCGACCATGAACGCCATGGTCGCCTCCATGAGCGCGGCCCGGTCGAGGCCGCCCGCGACCAGCGGAACGCAGCCGATGGCGCGGACCAGTTCGCTCACTTCATCGACCTTGTCGCCGCAGATCGGCACCGCGAGCGGACGGCCGCCGAACACCGGCGGGGTCATCCGCCAGACGTCCACGTGGCACAGGTTGAACGCCTTGACGACGTGCGCGTCCGGTGCGGCGGCGGCGATCCGTTCCGCCTGATCGGGCACCGTGAGCACGGCGCCGGGGCCGACCGCGTTGGTGCAGTCGATCAGCACCTTGCCGGCGAGATTCCCAGCGGCGGCAAGGATTTCCGTCACCGACGCGGCGGGAACGGCGAGCAGGATCACGTCGCTGGCGCGGGCGGTCTCCTCCCAGGTCCCGACCCGCGGGGAGATCCTGGCGGCTTTGGCCCGGTCGCGGGCGGCGACCATCACCTCGTGCCCGGCCTCGGCCCACTGGCCGCCGAGCGCCTCCGCCATCCCGCCCGCGCCGAAGATACCGATACGCATGTGCTGCTCCCTAAGATCGAGTGACGACACCGACCGTAGAAAGCCGCGTGGGTACCGAATGGTTACCGGAGGTCCGATGAACGACGTCTTCCTCGCCGATTGCCGTGCCCGGCTGGCCTTCGACCTGATGGCGAACACGTGGAACCCGGTCGTGCTGTGGGCCCTGCGCGAAGGACCGCTGCGGCCCGCCGAACTGCGGCGACGGCTGGGCGGGATCAGCACGAAGGTGCTCACGGAGACGGTCCGGCGGCTGGAGTTCAACGGGCTCGTCCACCGGCGCGACTGCGGGAGGACGGCGAAGGTCGAGTACTCGCTGACGGATCTCGGG
Source organism: Amycolatopsis sp. NPDC102389 (assembly GCF_044765885.1). Classification (NCBI taxonomy): domain Bacteria; kingdom Bacillati; phylum Actinomycetota; class Actinomycetes; order Pseudonocardiales; family Pseudonocardiaceae; genus Amycolatopsis; species Amycolatopsis sp. NPDC102389. The sequence continues at coordinate 29,635 of NZ_JBIWKX010000017.1, read as the reverse complement.
ACCACGCTGCTGGCGCCCATCGAAGCCTTCGGGGAGTGGGCGCATCGGCACGGCGACGAGGTGATGGCGGCTCAGGACGAGGCGAGGAGCTGAAGGACGCTTTCACCGCATGCGATGAGACGAAAGCGCCCTTCACCGCATGAGACGCGGTGAAAGCGTCCTTCAGCAACACCTAGATCGGCGGGCGGGCTTCGGCCAGTCTGAGCAGCGGGACGGCCGCGGCGGCGTCGGTGATCAGCGTCGAGACCATGCCGGAGCGCAGAACGGCGTCGATCGCTTCGGCCTTCGGTTCCGTGTAGCCCAGCGCGATCACCTCCGGGACCGCCAGCAGCTCTTCGGCGCTGATGGCCAGCACGTGGTGAGCAAGCCCGGTGGACATCGGGGTCCCGTCGGCGTCGAACAGGCGCGCGGAGACTTCGGCTTTGGCACCGCGTTTCGCTATGGCGCTTCGTTCGGCCTCGTCGAGCGCGTCGTACACCGTCGACTCTTCGGGTTTCCACGCGCCGATGCTGACGACGGCCTTGGTCAGATTCTTGAACTGCCCGAAGGTCTCCGCGATGCCTGGCTGCCTCCGCAGCGTTTCGGTGGTGCGGCGGTCGGGGAGGACGAGCGGGCCGAAGATCGGGTACGCCTGCCCGCCGGAGACCGAGGCGACCCGGCTGACCGTCTCCACCGACCGGTCGCGCATGTCCATCCCCGCCTGCACGCCGCACAGTTGCACGACCGGGCATTTCGGCAACGACTGGATCGCGTCGGTCATCGCGTTCACGGAACGTGCCCACGAGAGGCCGAGAACATCGCCGGATGTGACGATTTCGGCCAGGAGCCGGGCGGCGAGCGTCCCGATCTTGCGCCGGGCCACTTCGCGGGATTCCGGCTCTGGCGCTCGTTCGAGCACGAGGACGCGATCCAGCCGGTACGCGGCGCGGATCTCTTCGGACAGGGCGAGATCGACCGGCGCGGGCAGGTGGAACTCGACCTTGACGATGCCGCTTTCCCTGGCTGTGTCCAGCATCCGCGCCACTTTGAACCGGCTGATCCCGAACTCGTCCGCGATCTCGAGCTTCGAGGCGCCCTGTTCGTAGAACCGCCGGGCCACCGCGGCCAGGCGTAGCGACTCCACCAGGCCGGGAGTCTGCTTATGCGCGCTCATATGAGCACTATACCGCGAAATCCTGCCGAAAGGTTGACGTAACAACAGCAAAAAGTTCACCATGCCTGGACATGCAGACTGAAGCATAGGCCTGTCCCGCTCATTTGAGCGGAGAAGAGGAGCTGGCATGCGTGCCGCGATCGTGGACAAGCCCGGGGAGATCAGGGTCGGCGAGGTGCCCGACCCCAAACCGGGGGATCGCCAGGTCGTCGTCAAGGTGGGTGCCTGCGGGATCTGCGGCACCGACCTCCACATCGCCGACGGGCATTTCCCGCCGACGCCCTATCCGATCGTCCCCGGCCACGAGTTCGCCGGCGAGATCGTCGAACTCGGCGCGGACGTGCCGGGCGGCTGGAAGATCGGCGACCGGGTGGCCGTCGACCCGTCGCTGTTCTGCGGCTACTGCAAGCCTTGCCGGTCCGGTCGCGGCAATCTTTGCGAGAACTGGAACGCGACCGGCGACACCGTGAACGGCGCTTTCGCCGAGTATGTCGCCGTGCCATCCGCGAACTGCTACCGCATGCCGGACACGATGACCTGGGAACAGGGCGCCCTCGTCGAACCGGTCTCCTGCGCGGTCCACGGCGTGCGCCGGATCGGCGTCGAGGCGGGGGAGCGGTTCCTCGTCGTCGGCGCGGGCACGATGGGGCTGATCATGCAGCAGTTGCTGCAGCGCGCGGGCGCCCACGTCACGGTGGTCGACCGCAACACCGCACGGCTCGGCCGGGCCATGGACCTCGGCGCGGTCGCGGTCGCGGGTGACGTGAAGGACCTGGACGACGAGAAGTTCGACGCCGCCGCGGACTGCACCGGCGCCGCGCCCGCCATCGAGGCCGCTTTCGACTCGCTTCAGCGCGGAGGCCGCCTGTTGGTCTTCGGGGTCGCGCCCGCCGAAGCACGCGTCGCGCTTTCGCCGTTCCGGATCTACAACGACGAGATCACCGTCGTCGGCTCGATGGCCGTCATGAACAGCTACGGCGCCGCACTCGACCTGGTCGCCGACGGCGCCATCGACACCGGCGCCCTGCTCACCGACACGCTGCCGCTGGAGCAGTACCCCGACGCGCTCGCCCTCATGCGCAGCGGCGCCGGCCTGAAGGTGCAGGTCATACCGGGAGGCGAAGGTGCGTAAAGCAGCCGCTCTGCTCGGCGTTCTCCTGCTGACCCTCACCGGTTGCGCCGGCGCGGGCGCGCTCGGGACCGGCGACCGGACGCTCGTCGTCGCGATAGTCGCGAACCCGCAGATGAAGGACGCCATCGAGCTTTCCGGCGAGTTCGAGAAGGCGAATCCCGGCGTCCGCCTCAAATTCGTGTCGCTGCCGGAGAACCAGGCCCGCGCGAAGATCACCGCGTCGACGGCCACCGAGGGCGGCGAATTCGACGTCGTCATGATCAGCAACTACGAGGCGCCGCAGTGGGCGGCGAACGGCTGGCTCGAAAACCTCGGTCCGCATATCGCGGCGAATCCCTCGTACGACGCGGACGACTTCATCCCGAGTATCAGGGAGTCCTTGTCGCACAACGGATCGCTCTACGCGGTGCCGTTCTACGGCGAGTCTTCGTTCCTGGCCTACCGGAAGGATCTGTTCGAGCGGGCCGGGATCACCATGCCCGCCAAGCCGACGTGGACCCAGATCGCCGAGTACGCCGCGAAACTCGACGACAAGGCCAAGGGCGTCGCCGGGATCTGCCTGCGCGGCAAGCCCGGCTGGGGCGAGAGCCTCGCGCCGTTCACCACGGTCGCCAACACCTTCGGCGCGCAATGGTTCGACAAGGACTGGAACGCGAAGCTGACCAGCCCCGAGTTCAAGGCGGCTGCCGAGTTCTACGTGAACCTCGTACGGAACCACGGCGAGGTCGGCGCGTCGAGCGCGGGCTTCTCCGAATGCGGAACGCGGTACACCCAAGGCCAGGCCGCGATGTGGTACGACGCCACGGTCATGGCCGGCACGAACGAGGATCCGTCGGCCAGCAAGGTCGTCGGGAAGTCCGGTTACGCCCCGGCGCCGGTGGAGAAGACACAGGCGAGCGGTTGGCTGTACACCTGGGCTTTGGCGATCCCGAAGGTGGCCAAAGACAAGGAAGCCGCCTTCAAGTTCATGTCCTGGATGACCGACAAGGCGTATGTGCAGCGGGTCGCCAAGGAATTCGGCGACTGGAACCGCGTCCCGCCGGGCGTGCGGAAATCGACTTATGACATCCCTCAGTACCGCGAGGCCGCCAAGGCCTACGCGCAGCCGACGCTGGACGGCATCGCGGACGCCGACCAGCGCAAGGCGATGGCGAATCCGGTGCCCTATCCCGGGATCCAGTTCGTCGGCATCCCCGAGTTCCAGGATCTCGGCACTCGCGTGAGCCAGCAGCTTTCGGCGGCGATCGCGGGCCAGATCACCGTGGACGAAGCACTCGAGCAGTCACAGGAGTACGCGCAGACCGTCGGCAAGTCGTATCAGGAGGCGCAGTGATGTCCACGATCTCCGCTCCTGCCCGCCCCGAGCCCGCCCACGCCAAGAAGACGGCGGCTTCGAAGCGTGGCACCGACACCCCGTTCAAACGACGGCTGCCGCTCCTGCCCGCCCTGCTGTTCGTCGTCGCCGTGACGCAGTTGCCGTTCCTGCTGACGGTCTTCTACTCGTTCCAGTCGTGGAACCTGGTGCGGCCGGGCTCGCGGCATTTCGTCGGGCTGCGGAACTACATCGACGTCTTCGCCGACTCGACGTTCCTCGGCGCGCTGCTGAACACCGTCGTGCTCACCGTGGTGTGCGTGTTCGTCTCGCTGCTGCTCGGCCTGGGGCTGGCGATCCTGCTGGACCGCAAGTTCCTCGGCCGCGGCGTGGTCCGGACCCTGCTGATCACGCCGTTCCTCATCCTGCCCGCGGCGGGTGCGCTGCTGTGGAAGACCACGATGTTCGACCCGACGTACGGGTTGCTGCACTTCGTGTTCGGCACCGACGTCGACTGGCTCTCGGAATTCCCGCTGGCCGCGGTGATGGCCCAGGTCGTCTGGCAGTGGACGCCGTTCATGATGCTGCTGATCCTGGCCGGGCTGCAGAGCCAGCCGAAGGACGTGCTGGAGGCCGCGTCGGTCGACGGCGCCGGCCGCTGGCGGACGTTCACCGCGATCACGTTGCCGCATCTGAGCCGGTTCCTGCAGCTGGCGACGCTGCTGGGCGCGATCTACATCGTCAACAGCTTCGACGCGATCTTCCTGATGACGCAAGGAGGTCCGGGGACGGCCAGCACGAACCTGCCGTTCTACATCTACCAGCGGGCGTTCCAGGGTTTCGACATCGGGCAGTCGTCCGCGATGGGCGTGATCGTCGTGATCCTGACGATGATCGTCGCGACCTTCGCGCTGCGGCTGATGTTCCGCACGTTCTCGGTACAGGGAGGCGCGAAATGAAAAGCCGTTTCGGCCCCGGCGCGCTGACGGTCGCGACCTGGGTGATCGCGATCCTGTTCGTGTTCCCGCTGCTGTGGATGATCCTCACGGCCTTCAAACAGGAGGCCGACGCCTACACCGATCCGCCGCGACTGTTCTTCGCCCCGACGCTCGACCAGTTCGCGGGCGTACTCGACCGCGGCTTCCTGCCGTACCTGTCGAATTCGGCGTTCGTGACCGTCGTTTCGACGCTTTTCGTGCTGCTGCTGGGAATCCCGGCGGCGTACGCGCTCTCGCTGGCGCCGGTGAAGGGGACGAGCAACGCGCTCGGCTTCTTCCTGTCGACGAAGATGCTGCCGATCGTGGCGGCGATCATCCCGCTGTACGTGATCTCGCAGAACACCCAGCTGCTGGACAACGTGTGGGCGCTGATCATCCTGTACACGTCGATGAACCTGCCGCTGGCCATCTGGATGATGCGGTCGTTCTTCCTGGAGGTGCCGCACGAGATGATCGAGGCGGGCCGGATCGACGGGGCGACCCTGCCGATCCTGCTCCGGAAGATCATCATGCCGGTGGTCGCACCCGGGGTGGCCGCGACCGCGCTGATCTGCGTGATCTTCTCGTGGACCGAGTTCTTCTACTCGGTCAACCTCACGGCCGCGCGGGCCGGGACGGTGCCGGTGTTCCTGGTCGGGTTCATCACCAGCGAGGGCCTGTACTGGGCGCAGCTTTCCGCGGCCGCCCTGCTCGCGTCCCTGCCGGTGATGATCGTCGGCTGGATCGCGCAGAACCACCTCGTCCGCGGCCTTTCGATGGGCGCGGTCAAGTAACGCCTGGGTCCAGGTGGTGGGGGGGGGGGGGGGGGGGGGTGTAAAAAAACCCCCCCCAACACCCCCCCCCCCCAAAAACGCCCACAATACAGACACACCCCGAG
>NZ_JBIWKX010000017.1:0-24153 GCF_044765885.1 Amycolatopsis sp. NPDC102389 | reverse complement strand
CCCGGGGCCGGGGTGCGGGGGGGGCCTACCACCCCGGCGGGGGGGGGGGGGGGGGGGGGGGGGCGGGCCCCCCCCCCCCCCCCCCCCCCCCCCCCCCCCACGCCCCACCGCTTACGCGAGCGACAGTGCCTGACCAGGGCAGATGTGCACGGCGGTGCGCGCGTTCTCCTCCGCCTGGTCGCCCTCGGGCTCGGCGTTCAGAATGAGGACCGTTCCGTCGTCCTCGTTCTGGTCGAACAGATCGGGGTCGGTGAGCACGCACTGGCCCGCGCCCACACATTTCCCGGTGTCCGCGATGATCTTCATGGCTCCTCCTACCAGGTGACCGGGAGGCAGTGGAGGCCGTAGATCGTCGAATCGTGCTTGAACGGCAGTTCGTCGACCGGAACGGCGATCCGGATGCCCGGTACTCGCCGGAACAACGTATCGAACACGATCTGGAGTTCCAACCTCGCCAAGTTCTGGCCGAGGCATTGGTGCACACCGAATCCGAAGGCGACGTGATGCCGGGCGCCGCGTTCGATGTCGAAGGTGTCCGGGTTCTCGAAGCCTGCCGGATCGTGGTTGCCCGCGTTGCTCAGGCCGACGACGCCTTCACCCGCGCGGATGAGCGTGCCGCCGATCTCGACGTCCGCGGTGGCGAAGCGTGAGGTCGCCGTCTCCGCGATGGTGAAGACCCGCAGGAGCTCCTCGATCGCGACGAGTGTCTTGCCGGGATCCGCCTTGATCTTCTCCAGCTGATCGGGGTTCTCCAGCAGCGTCACCGTGCCGAGCGAGATCATGTTCGCCGTCGTCTCGTGCCCGGCGATGAGCAGCAGGAAGGCCAGGCTGACGAGTTCGGCGTGGTCGGCCTCGCCCGTTTCCCGCTGCTTCAGGATCTGACGCCCGAGGAGGTCGTCCTCGGTGGCGTTCGCTTCCTTCTTGGTGACGAGCTCGTCGAGATAGCCCCGGAGGCCCTCGAACGCGTCCCGCCGTTCTTCGGGGCTGACCTCACGGCTGAGCATCCGGGAACTGCACGACTGGAAGAAATCGTGGTCCGAATAGGGGACGCCGAGCAGTTCGCAGATCACCAGTGACGGAACGGGCAGGGAAAGCGCCTGGACCAGGTCGGCGGGTTTGGGGCCCGCGAGCAGGGCGTCGATATGTTCGTCGACGATCTGCTGGATCCGCGGTTGCAACGCCTTCATGCGCTTGACCGTGAATTCCCCGACGACGTCGCGCCGGGCCTGGCTGTGCTCCGGCGGATCCATCCCGATGAGGGAGGGGCGGAACGAATCGTCCTCCTGGCGGACCGGCCGCGGCACCATCAGCGGGAACGACGGATTCCGCCGGTCGGAGCTGAAATGCGGGCTGCTCAGCATTTCGCGGATGTCTTCGAGCCGGGTGAGCGCCCAGGCCGTTTGCCCGGACGGGAGACCGACCCGGGAAATCGGGCTTTTCTCGCGAAGCGTCTCGTATTCGGGCGGTGGCGAAAACGGGCACTTGCGGGCCAGCGGCAAGGTCGCGGTGGTTTCCTCGACGTCGGTCATCGGGTTGTCCTTCCCCAGATGTCGGGTGGTTCGGGTGATATCGGACAGGGGGCCCCAAAACGTATGCGGATGGTTTCATTCCGCTTATGCACCCAAGGTACTCAAGTGGAGACAGGTCGTCCACTCGCGAAGGGGTGGTTTCCCGGGAGGCGTGAAGGGCACGCCCTCACGTGCGAGAATCACGGCCCTGAAGGACCTTCGAGAGGCGAGGACGATGACAGCCGACCCCGAGACCCGCTTGCGCGCCGACGCGCGCCGGAACCGGGATCAGATCCTGGCCGCCGCGAGAGTCATCTTCGCCGCGCAGGGCGCCGAGGTCCCGATGGAGGAGATCGCGCGCGCGGCCGGTGTCGGCGTCGGCACCCTTTACCGCCGTTTCCCGGACCGGGACGCGTTGATCCGGGCGGTCGCCGTCGACAATTTCGACCGCGTTCTCCGGGACGCGAAGGCCGCGAAGGACCAGGAGTCCTCAGACTGGGCCGCCCTGATCCGGCTCCTGCACCAGTCGATGGAGCTGCAGCTGAGCATCCAGCTCGCGATGGTGTCGCCGCGGGCGCTGGCGATCCTGAAGAGCGATCCCGCGATCAAGGCCCTGCGTGACGAGTTGCTGCTGGTGATGGACGCTTTCGTCAAGGGCGCGCAGGCGGAGGGCAGGCTCCGGACGGACGTCGCCACCGGTGACGTCGCGATCCTGTTCGCGACGTTGCTGCGGCAGATGCCGGGCAAGGGCGCGGAGGTCGCGCGGATGGCGACGAGGCGGTGCATCGGGATCATGATCGACGGTTTACGCGCCGTCGACACGAACGAGTCACTCCCCGGGCGGGCGCTGACCGGGGCCGATCTGGACCCGTGACTCCGTGAAGGCCTCCTTCCCTACTTTGAGGGTAGGGAAGGAGGCCTTCACGGACTTCAGGTATCCAACTGCGGAAATCGGGGAGGGTCAGACACCCAGCGGGTGCCAGACGGTCTTCGCCTCCAGGTACCGCCGCAGCCGCGCGATGTCGGCGTCGGCGGTCCAGTCCGGCTCGGCGTCCGGGACGGTCAGGACCCGCTTCACGGTGCCCGCCGCCTCACGCGCCAGATCCGCCCGCGCGGACGGCTCCGCGCCCGTCGGGTCGAGGGCGTTGACGTCGCCGTGCGACGCGAGCCACGAGCCCAGCTCCGACGCGCGGCCGGTCAGGATGTTCGCGACCCCGCCGGGCAGGTCGGACGTCGCGAGGACCTCCGAAAGCGTGATCGCGGGCAGCGGCCGGTCCGCGCTGGACACGACCACCGCGGTCGAACCGGTCGCCAGCACCGGGGCCAGCACGCTCACCAGGCCCAGCAGCGAAGACTGCTGCGGCGCCAGCACGCCCACGACCCCGGTCGGTTCCGGCACCGTGAAGGAGAAGTACGGACCCGCGACCGGGTTGGCAGCGCCGAGCACGGTCGCGATCTTGTCCGTCCAGCCCGCGTACCAGACCCAGCGGTCGATCGAAGCGTCCACAAGGGACTGTGCCTTCTTCGCCGCGACGCCTTCCGAAGCGGCGACCTCCGCGACGAACTGTTCGCGGCGGCCTTCCAGCATCTCCGCGACGCGGTACAGCACCTGGCCGCGGTTGTACGCGGTCGCCGACGACCAGCCGCCGAAAGCCTTGCGGGCGGCGGAAACCGCGTCGCGGACGTCCTTGCGGGACGCGTGCGACGCGTTCGCCAGGAACTTGCCCTTGGTGTCGGTGACCGGGTACACCCGGCCCGACTCCGAACGCGGGAACTTGCCGCCGATGTAGAGCTTGTAGGTCTTCGCCACCGAAATACGGTCAGACATCGAGGTAGGCCTCCAGTCCGGTGCGTCCGCCTTCGCGGCCGAAACCCGACTCCTGGTAGCCGCCGAACGGCGCGGCGGGATCGAAGCGGTTGAACGTGTTGGCCCAGACGACGCCGGCCCGCAGCTGGTTCGCCATCCAGAGAATGCGCGAACCCTTCTCGGTCCAGATTCCGGCGGAGAGCCCGTACGGCGTGTTGTTCGCCTTGGTGACGGCTTCGTCCGGTGTGCGGAAGGTCAGCACCGAAAGCACGGGCCCGAAGATCTCCTCGCGGGCGATGCGCATCGACTGCTGGACATCGGAGAACACGGTGGGAGCGAAGAAGAAACCGCGTTCCGGTACCGGGCACGGGCTGGTCCAGCGCTGTGCGCCCTCGGCGTCGCCGGACTCCACCAGTCCCTTGATCTTCGCGAGCTGCTCGGCGGAGTTGATCGCGCCGATGTCGGTGTTCTTGTCCAGCGGATCGCCCAGCCGCAGCGTCGAGACGCGGTAACGCAGCTTCTCGAGCAACTCCTCGGCGATGGACTCCTGCACCAGCAGGCGCGAGCCCGCGCAGCAGACGTGGCCCTGGTTGAAGAAGATCCCGTTGACGATCCCCTCGACGGCCTGGTCCAGCGGAGCGTCATCGAAGACGACGTTCGCCGCCTTGCCGCCCAGCTCCAGCGTCAGCTTCTTCGCGGTGCCCGCGATCTGACGCTGGATGGCCTTGCCGACCTCGGTCGACCCGGTGAAGGCGACCTTGTTCACGTCGCCGTGGCCGACCAGCGCGGCGCCGATGTCCCCGGCGCCGGGGAGGATGTTCACCACGCCGGGCGGGAGTTCGGCCTGCTGGCAGATCTCCGCGAACACGAGCGCGGTCAGCGGCGTGGTCTCCGCGGGCTTGAGCACCACGGTGTTCCCGGTGGCCAGCGCGGGCGCGATCTTCCACGCCAGCATCAGCAGCGGGAAGTTCCACGGGATGACCTGGCCCGCGACACCGAGCGGCTTCGGGTTCGGGCCGTAGCCCGCGTAGTCGAGCTTGTCGGCCCAACCGGCGTGGTAGAAGAAGTGCGCGGCGGCCGTCGGCACGTCGGAATCGCGCGATTCCTTGATCGGCTTGCCGTTGTCGAGACTTTCCAGCACGGCCAGTTCCCGCGACCGCTCCTGGATCAGGCGGGCGATGCGGAACAGGTACTTGGCGCGCTCGGAACCCGGCATCTTGGACCAGACGTTGTTGTACGCCTTGCGCGCGGCCTTCACCGCACTGTCCACATCGGACACCGACGCGGTGCCGACCTCGGCGAGCACCTCTTCGGTGGCCGGGTTGATCGTCTTGAGCGGCTCACCGGAGCCGTCGACGAATTCGCCGTTCACGAACGGCCGGTAATGCGACTTGAGGTTCGCGAGGTCGCGCGATTCGGGCGCGGGCGCGTACTCGAAGATGCCCATGGATCAGTCCACCGTCACGTAGTCGGGACCGCTGTAGTGGCCGTCGGCCTGGGTGCGGCGCTGCAGCAGGAGGTCGTTGAGCAGGCTGGACGCCCCGAACCGGAACAGCTCCGGGGTCAGCCACTGCTCGCCGGCGACCTCGTGCACCGCGACCAGGTACTTGATCGCGTCCTTGGTCGTCCGGATGCCACCGGCCGGTTTGACGCCGCGCAGTTCACCGGTCTGGACGAACCAGTCGCGGACGGCCTGCAGCATCACATGGGTGACCGGCAGCGTCGCGGCGGGCGAGACCTTGCCGGTGGAGGTCTTGATGAAGTCGCCGCCCGCCAGCAGCGCGAGCCAGGACGCGCGGCGGACGTTGTCGTAGGTGGCCAGCTCACCGGTTTCGAGAATGACCTTGAGGTGAGCGCCGCCACAGGCGGCCTTGATGGCCTGGATCTCCTCGAAGACCTCCAGGTAGCGGCCTTCCAGGAAGGCGCCGCGATCGATCACCATGTCGATCTCGGCGGCGCCGGCGTCCACGGCGATCTTGGTGTCGGCCAGCTTGATCTCGCGGCTCGTGCGGCCGGCAGGGAAGCCGGTGGCCACACTCGCGACGTGGATGCCGGTGCCGCGAAGCGCCTCGACAGCCGTCTCGACCATGTCCGGGTACACGCAGACGGCCGCGACCTGCGGGGTGTCCGGGCGTTCCGGGTCCGGCCGCTTGGCCTTCGCCGCGAGCGCGCGGACCTTGCCCCGGGTGTCGGCGCCTTCGAGGGTCGTCAAATCGACCATCGAGATGGCGGTGTCGATCGCCCAGAGCTTGGCGGCCTTCTTGATGCTGCGCGTGCCGAGTCCCGCCGCCCGCTGCTCGACGCCGACCTGGTCGACACCAGGCAGCCCGTGCAGGAACCGGCGCAGGCTCGCCTCGTCGCGAGTCGCGTCCGCCAGCGGCGACGGGGTGGCCGTCGCCGCTGACGAGCTGGTCGTAGCTGTCATACGGGTGAGTGTAAGCGGCCTACAAGCTGGGCACCGGGGCCTGGGCGACCGCCCTGGTGGAGGGCACCACCGGGGCGCAGAACTCGGAGATCATCGGCAGCTGACGTTTGAGCGCGGCGTCCGGCGACGCGGTGAGGTCCACGGTCGCCAGCGTGGAGATGTCCTTGCCGGAGTCGTCGTGGAAGCTGAGGGTGTTGAAGCCCGGAAGGTCGCCGGCGTGGCCCCAGATGACGTGATCCTCCGCGCAGGCACCGGCGGTCTTGAGGTTCAGCTTCATCAGGCCGAGCCCGTACTCCATGCCGCCCGCCGGGACCGTCGTCTTCATCTGCTTCAGCAGATCCGCGGGCAGCAGACGGCCGCCGAACAGCGCCTCGAAGAACCGGTTGAGGTCCTTGCCCGAAGACACCACGCCGCCCGCGCCGAAGTAGCGCGAGTAGTTGTAGGTGGTGACGTCGGTGAGGCCGCGCGGCGCGTCGTACAGCTGCTCGTAGCCGCGGGCGGCCGGGCGGAGCAGGAACGGGAAGTCGCGGGGGAGCGAGGTGTCGCGCAGGTGCAGCGGCCCGGTGATGCGCTCGGCGAGCGCGCGTTCCAGCGGCTTCCGTGTGGTCTTCTCGACCAGCAGGCCGAGGACGTTGTAGCCGGTGTTCGAGTACGCCCAGCTCGTCCCGGGCTTGAACTGGAGCGGCTGCTTCGTGACGCTCAGGCGGATCTGGTCTTCGCTGCCGAAGTGCTCGAAGCGTTCGGTGTCGACCTCCGGACCGGACGCCCAGGTGTCCTCGGGGGCGAGGTCGCGCGGGAGGCCGCTGGTGTGCTGCAGCAGCTGGCGGACGGTGATCGGCTCCGGATACGGCAACAACCCGGGCAGGTAACGCTGAACGGGCTCGTCGAGCCCGACGCGTTTCTCGGCCACGAGCTGCAGGACCAGCGTCGCGACGAACACCTTGGACACACTCGCGATCCGCCAGCGGCCCGACGCGTCGGGCTTACCGGGACGCTCGATGTTCGCGACGCCGCTGACGCCGCGGAAATCGTCGGCGACGGCGACCATGCCGGGGATGCCCGCGGCGACCGCCGCGTCCATCGCGGCCTGGCGTGGATCGGTCTTCTCGGCCGCCGCCGGGAGGGCGGTGACGGAAAGCAGTGCGGCACAAGCGATCGCGACGAAACTTCGGCGCATCGGACAGTCCCCCAAGTCGTGGTCAGCCTTCGATTTCAGGCACGTCTCTCTTACGTGGCTTCCGTTTCACGACGACTCCGCCCCAGAACGCCAGGCCGGTGATCTTCACCGTCGGCGCGGTCGGCGGCGCCGCGGGCGTCCCGGCGCGGTCTTCCAGTTCGAAGGCACCCATGAAGCCGATTCCGGTGACGTCCACATTGATGTCGTCGGGCACGATGATGTCGATCCCGCCCATGATCGCGACCGCGGTGATCGTCGAATGCTTCTCGGCGAACCGCGCGTACCGCAGATCGAGTTCCGCGCCGCCCCAGAACGCGAAACTGTTGTGCTGCGGCGGGACGACCCAGCTGCCCTTGCGCGACGCGCCGGACATGACGGCGATCGACGCGCCGGAGCCCGGATGCCCGCCGATGCGGTCGTCGGGAAGGCCGAGGGCGCGCGACGTCGCCGGCTGGATCGCCGTGCTGGACTGCGGCAGGTCCGCGGTGACCGGCTTGAGGTCGCCGACGGTCTTGGCCGCGTAGACGGTGGTGAGCCGCTCTTCCAGCTCGTTGATGGTGATGCGCCCTTCGGACATCGCCGCGTGCAGCACCTGCGCGACCTGCTCGCGGTCGGCGTCGGAGATGCGCATCTGTTCGGGGCCCGGCAGGGCCGGTTCTTCACTCACCTGGAGGAGCCTAGCGTCGACGAGAGGGCCAAGCGTCCATCTTATGGTCGACAGTGGCATCCTCCCGTGATGGGGAACTCACTACCCGGCGTCGTCGAGCTGCCGGACGGGATCAAGGTGCGCGGACGGGGCCTGGGTCGCCCCTGGCCGGAGGGCCCTTCGCCGGATTTCGGACTGTATTTGGGCGGGGCGAAGCTGCGCCGGAAACACGATCACAAAATGGAGTGGGAGCGGGCGTGGATCCGCTGGCCCGACTTCCTGCTGCCGACGGACTGGGCGGACGCGCGGCGGCGGATCGTCGACCTGCACGACCGGGCGGCGCGGGGAGAAGGCGTCGAGGTCGCCTGTCACGGCGGGGTCGGGCGGACCGGCACGGTGTTGTCCTGTCTCGCCACCCTTTCCGGGTTGAGCGCCGAGGAGGCGGTGGCGTGGGCGCGGGCCAACCACGACAAGCGTTCGGTGGAGACGCCGTGGCAGCGCCGCTGGGTCGGCTGGTTCGCGCGGCAGGCGTGACGGGCTAAATTGACCGGCATGGATGTGCACGTCGTTGATCACCCGCTGGCCAAGGCCAGGCTCTCCACCATGCGCGACGCGCGCACCGACAGCGCCGCCTTCCGCGCGGCGCTGCACGAACTGACCGTCATGCTGGTCTACGAAGCCACGCGCGACATGCCGGTGCGGATCGAGCGGATCCACACGCCGGTGGCGCGCACCGACGGCTACGCGCTGGCGAGCCCGCCGCTGCTCGTGCCGGTGCTGCGGGCCGGGCTCGGGATGGCGGACCAGGCGCACAAGCTGATCCCCGACGCCCAGATGGGTTTCGTCGGCCTCGCCCGCGACGAGGAGACGCTCAAGCCGACGCCGTACCTCGAGTCGCTGCCCGAATCGCTCGCCGACCGGCCGGTGATGGTGCTCGACCCGATGCTGGCGACCGGTGGGTCGATGGAGTACACGATCCGGCTGCTCACCGACCGCGGCGCCACCGACGTCACCGCGATCTGCGCGCTCGCCGCGCCCGAGGGCATCGAGCACCTGGAGAAGACCGGGCTGCCACTGCGGGTGGTGACCGCGAGCATCGACGAGCGGCTGAACGACTCCGGCTTCATCGTGCCGGGGCTCGGGGACGCGGGGGATCGGCAGTACGGCGCCGTCTGACGCCGGATCGCGTTTAGCCCGCTAAACGCAGGTCGTGCCACCGGAGCGATCGCCCAAGTCCGTGAAGGCCTCCTTGAGAGACCCAGAGTCCCTCAAGGAGGCCTTCACGGACTTGCCCAGCCCGAGGCCGGGCGGATCGCGTTTAGCGGGCTAAACGCGACGCAGCCAGCCCGACGCGTTCGCCCGCAGAGCGGTCTCGTAAGCCGCGCTCACGGTGAAGTCCTCCGGCAGGTTCCCGTTCAGCTCCAGCGACACGAGGCCGTGCACGATGCCCCAGCAGCTCACGGCGATGACCTCGGGCGGCACGTCGAGGAAGGCGCCGTCGGCGACGGCCTTGCGGATCGTCTCCTCGAGCGGCGCCATCGTGGCGCGCGCCTGGCCGGCCGTGTCGTCCGCCGGCTCGAAACCCGGCACCGACTTCGTGAACATGATCGCGTAGAGGTGCGGGTCGGCCAGCGCGCTTTCCCGGTACGCGACGCCCAGCCGCACCAGGTCCTCGACCGGATCACCGCTCAGCGTGACCCTCGACATCCGGCGGCCGAAGCGGAGGAAGCCCTCGGCGAAGAGCGCGCTGACGAGGTCCGTCTTCCCGCCGAAGAGTGAGTAGACCGCGGTGGTGGACGTGCCGACGTCGGCGGCCAGTTTGCGGAGGCTGAGCGCCTTCGGGCCGTCGGCCGAGATGAGCTCACCGGCACGGTCCAGCAGTTTCAGCCGGAGGTTCTCGTCGTGCGTCCTGGGGCGGGGCATGATCCCAGGGTATCGCAACGCTGTTATGAATCGCTCGGATTCGGAGTTGACCTGGAGCGCACTCCAGGTCGTACTGTCGTTCACATGAGCTACTCGATAGCGGAAGCCGCGCGACGTAGCGGACTGTCCATCGACACTCTCCGGTACTACGAGCGCATCAAACTCGTCGAGCCCCCGGCGCGGGACGCCGCGGGGCGGCGCGCCTACACCGACGACGACCTCGGGTGGCTGGGGTTCCTGACCAAGCTGCGCCTGACCGGCATGCCCATCAAGCGGATGCGGGAGTACGCCTCCCTGCGTCACCACGGGGCGGCGAGCGCGGGGCGGCGCAAATCGATCCTGGTCGACCAGCGTAAGTCGGTCGCCGATCGGATCGCCGAGCTGCAGGCCTGCCTCGACATCCTCGACTACAAGATCGACCACTACGACCAGGTGGAGCGGAAGGTGCTCGGCACCGGAGCCACCATGGAGGGAATTTCAGCGTGATCAGCACCAGGAGGCTCGGCGGTCTGGAAGTCGGGGCGCAGGGACTCGGCTGCATGGGGATGAGCCAGGCCTACGGTGTCCGCGACGACGACACGGAGTCGATCGCCACCGTCCACCGCGCCCTCGAACTGGGCGTGACCCTGCTCGACACCGCGAACGTCTACGGCGCGGGAGCGAACGAAGAGCTGGTCGGCCGCGCGATCGCGGGCAAGCGGGAGCAGGTCGTGCTGGCGACCAAGTTCGGCATCGTCTGGGACAAGGACGGCGGGATGGCCGCGCGCGGCGACGCGGCGTACGTCAAGCAGAGCTGCGAAGAGTCCCTTCGCCGGTTGAACGTCGACCACATCGACCTCTACTACCAGCACCGCGTCGACCCCGACACGCCGGTCGAGGAGACCTGGGGCGCGCTCGCGGAGCTGGTTCAAGAGGGCAAGATCCGCTTCGCCGGGATCTCCGAAGCCAGTGCCGAGACGATCCGTCGCGCGCACGCCGTCCACCCGGTGACCGCGCTGCAGAGCGAGTGGTCCCTGTGGACTCGCGGCATCGAAGGCGAGATCCTCTCGACCGCCCGCGAGCTGGGCGTCGGCATCGTGCCGTTCTCGCCGCTCGGCCGCGGTTTCCTCACCGGCAGCGTGACATCGGTGAAGGACCTGCCGGAGGACGACATGCGCCGCGGGCTGCCCCGGTTCGCCGAGGGCAACTTCGAGCGCAACATGGCGATCGTCGATGCGTTGCGCGCGCTGGCCGAGCAGAAGGGCGTCACCGCCGGGCAGCTCGCGCTGGCTTGGGTCCAGGCACAGGGCGACGACGTCGTGCCGATCCCGGGCACCAAGCGACGCAAGTACCTCGAAGAGAACGCCGCCGCCGCGGAGCTGGAACTGTCCGAAGTGGACATCGAAGCCATCGAGAAGGCGGCGCCGATCGAGTCGATCGCCGGTGAGCGTTACCCGGAGCGGCTCGCCCGCGCCGCCGGCAAGTAAATCCCAGAGAATCGCGGAGAAATCATGACGGGTTCCACCCTGCCCACCCGCAGGCTCGGCACGCTGGAAGTCGGCGCGCAGGGGCTCGGCTGCATGGGCATGAGCGAGTTCTACGGCCAAGGCGACGACACCGAATCGATCGCGACGATCCACCGCGCGATCGAACTGGGCGTCACCTTGATCGACACCGCCGACATGTACGGCTTCGGCCGCAACGAGGAGCTGGTCGGCCGCGCACTGGCGGGCAAGCGGGACCAGGTCGTGCTGGCGACCAAGTTCGGCATCGTGCGCGACGAAGAAGATCCCTCGAAGCGCGGGATCCGGGGCGACGAGTTCTATGTGCGGCAACAGGTCGAGGCGTCGCTGCGCCGGTTGAACGTCGACCACATCGACCTCTACTACCAGCACCGCGTCGATCCGAACGTGCCGATCGAGGAGACCGCGGGCGCGCTGTCCTCGCTGGTCGAGCAGGGGAAGATCCGGCACATCGGGTTGTCCGAGGCCGGTCCGGAGACGATCCGGCGGGCGCACGCCGTGCATCCGGTGACGGCGGTGCAGACGGAATGGTCGCTGTGGTCGCGCGACATCGAGGACGAGGTCGTCCCGGTCTGCCGGGAGCTCGGCATCGGGCTGGTGCCGTATTCCCCGCTGGGCCGCGGTTTCCTCACCGGCCGCTTCAAGTCCAAAGAGGACTTCGCCGACGGTGACTTCCGGCAGACTACCCAGCCCCGGTTCGCCGAAGGCAACCTGGAGCGGAACCTGGCGATCGTCGAGGCGCTGCGCGCGCTGGCCGAGCGGAAGGGCGTCACCGCCGGTCAGCTGGCGCTGGCGTGGGTGCAGGCTCAGGGTGACGACGTCGTGCCGATCCCGGGCACCAAACGGCGCAAGTATCTCGAAGAGAACGTCGCGTCCGTCGGCCTGAAGCTGACCGCCGAGGATGTCGCGGAGATCGAGGCGGCGGTCCCGGCCGACGCGGTCGCGGGGGAGCGCTACCCCGAAACGGCCATGCGCCTGCTGTCCCGCTGAACACGAAAAAGCCGGCGCCCTCGAAAAGGGCGCCGGCTTTTCGTTGTCAGACCAAAGACGTGACCGCCTCGACCACGTCGTCGAGGGCCACGGTCTGCTGTTCGCGGGTCGCGAGACCGCGCACTGTCACGTTCCCGGCGTCCCAGTCCTCCTGGCCCACGATCACCACGGCCCGCGCGCCGGCCTTGTCCGCCCGGGTGAGCTCCTTGCCCAGCTTGCGGAGCTCGACGGGCGTGGACGTACGCAGCCTGGCCTTCCGGAGCCGCCCCGCGACCTCGCGCGCGGCGTCGGTGAGCTCCTCGACCACCGGGATCACCACGACATCGACCTCACTGCGCGGCTTCGGGGTGAGGCCGTGCGTGTCGAGGAAGTCGATCAGCGTGACGTCGCCCATGCCGAAGCCGATCCCGGGGATCTGCTGCGACGTGAACAGCGAAGCCAAGTCGCTGTAGCGGCCGCCGCCGAACAGGGCACGACGGTTCTCCGGAGAGGTGTCGAAGACCTCGAACACGGTCGACGTGTAGTACGCGAGCCCGCGCACGATCATCGGATCGAACGTGATCAGATCCGCGGCGCCGCTGTTCAGCACCTTGACCAGGTTCGAGTTCTCCTTGACCTGCTCGGGCAGCTCGTCGAGCAGGGCCGCGCCCGAAGACAGGATCTCGGTCAGCTTCTCGAACTGCTTGTCGGTCAGCCCGATCTCGGCCGCGGTGTCGCTCAGCTTCGTGCGGTCCGACTTCTCCCAGCGGTCCACCAGGGTGAACACCTGCGGAAGCTGGTCCGCGGTCACGCCGACGATGTCGGTGAGCGCCGAGGAGAGCAGGTTCCGGTCGTTGGCCCGCACCTGGAACATGTCCGGGGTCGCCCCGAGCTCGCTCATCATGGCGTGGACGAGCTCGAAGATCTCGATCTCGCAGTTCGCGCTGTCCGAACCGAAGATGTCCGCGTTGATCTGCCAGTGCTCGCGGACCCGGCCACGCTGCGGCCGCTCGTAGCGGTGACAGTTCGGGTGGCTGTACCAGCGCACCGGGAACTGCAGCGACTTGGCGTTGCCCGCGATCATCCTGGCGACCGACGGCGTCATCTCCGGGCGCAGCGCCAGCCGCTCGCCGCCCTTGGTGGTCAGCGTGTACAGCTGCTGGTCGGCGATCTCCTGCCCGGACTTCCGCTCGTAGATCTCGGCGGGTTCGAGGATTGGCCCGTCGTAGCGGAGGAAACCCCGTAGTTCGAGCACGTCGTAGAGATGGCCGAACACCTGCGTCCGGACGGACATCTCGGCGGGCAGGAAGTCGCGGGTCCCCTTGGCGGGGGCTGTCGGCAGGTATTCAGGCACGTCAACAAGCTTAACCAGCGAAGGCCACGCCGTACGCGGTGGTCAGGATCGCGGCCCCGAGCAGGACCGCCCCGGCGCTCGTGACCCGTCCGCCGAGCTTGCCCTTGCCCGGCGCCAGATGCATGAAGAAGCCGCCGGACCGGGCGAGCACGCCGAACAGCAGCAGGAAGCACACGATCCACCGGGCGGTGTCCGGAAGGCCGGTCTGCCCGAGGATCTGCAGCGCGACCAGCGCGAGAACCAGCAGGACGCCGGCGTGCGCGTGGCCGGCGCGGAACATCCCGCGCTGGTGTTCGGTCAGTTTCTTGTCGCGCAGCACGCCCATCAGCGCGTAGCCGCCGTACATCACCGTCGGCAGCGAGACGAGCGCGATGACGGTGAACAGCTTGATCGGACCTTCCATGAGGTGATCATAACACTGTTTTAAAACGCTGTCACCAAACTTCCCGGCCCACTTGCGGTGATGCGGCACGGAACTCGCGTGATCGGAGCCGTAACTCGCGTGATTGAAGGCGTAACACCGAGTGCGGCATCCAGTCACGCGAGTTACGTGCCTGATCACGCGAGTTACGCCTTCGATCGGCTCTAATCCGGAACGCCGCTCACGATCAATCCGCGCGCAAGGATCAGGCGGAGGTTCCGGAGTGCGGAAAGGTCGGCGAGCGGATCGCCGTCGACCACCAGGACGTCGGCGCTCAGACCGGGGGCGAGGCGACCGGTGACGTCGCCGAGGCCGAGCCCGGCGGCGGAGTCTTCGGTCGCGATCTCGAGGATCCGGCGCCTGCCGAACCCGAGCCATTCGTAGAGTTCGAGGGCGCCGACGGGATCGTCGAAGACCGACCCGGGCAGCCCGGCGTCCGTTCCCGCCAGGAGCGGGACGCCCAGTTCCTCCAGCCAGGAAAGCCGTCCGTAGACGGTTTTCGCGAGCTCCTCGCCCATGCGCTCGGCCAGCATCCGCCAGTTGCGGCTGCTCGTCGAACACGCCGCGATGCCCTCGGCCGCCATGCGCTTGGCGACACCCTCACGCCTGTCCTGTCGCTGAGGTCCGGTCATCCAGGTGCAGTGCTCGATCGTGGCGACACCCGCCTCGACCGACGCCTCGATCGCGTCGGCACCGTGGGCGTGCGCGGCGACCGGGAGCCTGTGGCGCGCCGCGTGCTCGACGATCAGGCGCAGCGCCCGGACGTCGAACTGGGACTCCCACATGTCCGCGCCGCCCTCGGTGATCTGGCCGCCGCTGGCCATCACCTTGATCACGTCCGCGCCGGCGGCGGCGTTCGCGTCGATCAAGGCCCGGATGGCGTCGTCGTCCGCGACCTCGCCACCGAAGAAGTGACAGTGTCCATTGAGGACTGTCAGGGGCGATCCCGCGGTCAGCAGACGCGGAGCGGCGGCGCCTTCGGCTTCGAGCTCCGACCGGACCCGCGCGCCCAAGGCGTCGCGATCGCCGAGGTCCCGCACCGTCGTGACCCCGCTGCGCAGCAACCGCCCCAGGCGATCCTTGGCCCCCGCGCGCAAAGCTTCGTCGTCGCTCGCCAGGAAATTCGGCAGCATCTCGCGGGTCGCGTCGAACGCCAGGTGCACGTGGGCGTTGAACAGGCCGGGCAACAGTGTCGCGCCGGGGAAGTCGAGCCTTTCGGCGTCCGGAGACGCCTGCGCCGCGACCTCGGCGCGAGGTCCCGCCGCGAGGATCCGGCCACCCTCGACGAGCACGGCTCCGTCTTCGACCGGCGTGCTCGGACGCGGCAGGATCCTTTCCGCCGTAAGCAAAAGCTGGGTCGTCATACCTTGCTCCCGGAGACGGCGGCGGACAGCGCGAGCAACGGCCGCACGTCGGATTCGATGTCGGAGGCGCCGCCGGGGAGCACCAGTTTCGCGCGCCCGTCGGTCTCCTCGCCCGCGGTCTGCCGGGCGATCGCCGTCTTCAGCGCCTCCGCCGCCGCCCGCGGATCGTCCGCGGCGAGCGCGGTCAGATCGGTTTCCAGATAGGGGCTCAGCTGCACGAGCCCGTCCCGGATCTCGATCACCCGGCGGTAGTACCGGCGATGGACCGTGCGCGGGCGCCACCGCTCCCACGGCCCCTGCGGCGTCGTCCGGAGCACGATGTTCGGGTAGATCCGGGCCAGTTCGGTCCACAAGGGGGTGAGTTCGTCGTGGTGCCGCCGGTGCTGGCGGCGCCGTCGCAGCGCGGCGAACCGCGCGCGGGCGCCGGGATAGGTGATCCCGGCGAGGAAGAGCACGATCCCGAGGAGCACCAGCGGGACGGCGACGGTGAGCAGGAGCGGGATCGACGGCCCGAACGCCCAGGCGATCACGATGTAGAGCGCGCGGAAGACACTGCCGACGGAAAGGCAGATCAGCCCGGCGGCGCTGAGTTTCAGCCCGGTCTTCAGATGGCGGTCCGCGGTGCGGATGTACCGGAAGATCCACCAGGCGCAGGCGGCGAGCCCGTAGATCAGGTAGAGCCCCGCGCCCAGGTAGAACAGCGCGACCCCGGGCACGTGCACGAGCTTGGGGCTCAGCGCCAGCCCCCGTGCCTCCGGCGGGGTGACGGCCATGGCGACCAGCATCAGCGCGATCGCGCCGGACAGCGGGATCAGCTCGAACAGCACGCGCCCCGGCCTGCGCGGGCCGAGCGCGGAGCCGAGGAACACGATCAGCAGCGCGCATACGCCGATCGCGAGCAGGACGTTGTTGACCAGACGGCCGGTGCCTTTGCCCGCCAGGTCGTCGAGCCAGCCGACGATGACCTTCTGCTGGGCGAGGAAGGAGCCGGCGACGCAGACGATCGTGATCGTGATCGCCCAGTTCGGCAGCAGCCGGGGTGCGCGGTAGGTCTGGTAGATCCGCCAGGCGAGCGCGGTCGCGAACAGCACCATCGCCACGACGTTGAGAGGGGAGAACAGCGAGTTCACAGCCACCCTTGATGGTCGCCCAGCGCGCCTTGGACGCGGCGGACGTCATCGTCGTCGGCGCGACGGGGAATCGTGTAGTTCAAGACCGACGCCCATTCGAGGATGATGGTCGCCACGGTCTCGGCTTCCCATTCGTGCGCCTCATCGTAGGAGGTGCGGCGTAAAGCGCGGTGTACCGCGTCGCCGTCGAGCCCGGTGGCGGGGCCGCGCAGGAAGTCGGCGGGTTCGGCGTCGCCGCCGGGATGGTGATCGGCGAGCATATGCCCGAGTTCGTGCAGGATGATGTGGTCCTGGTGGGACTTCGTGGTCTCCTGCTGGAAGAAGATGTAGTCCGCCGAACCGGTGGCGATCCAGCAGCCGAACGGGCCGGGGACCTCCAGCGGATACGGCATCAGCCGGATCGGCCTGCCGCGCTGTTCGCCGAGCCGTTCGCAGAGCACGCCGACGTCGAGCGGCGGCTCGATGTCGAGCTTGTTCAGCATCTTGCGGCAGCGCTTGCGGAGCTCGCGTTCCTTCATCGGCTCTCGTCCGGCTGGTCGCGCTCGGCCCGTTCGTAGCGTTCGACGAGTTCCAGCAGATCCATGACCTGACGGCGGCCCTGCGGGGAGAGCTCCTGCGCGCGCATGGCCATCAGCTTCGCCTCGCCGACCGGTTGGGGCTCCTGGTCTTCGAAGAAGTAGGTGATCGGCACGCCGAACAGCTTCGCCAGCGCTTCGACGTAGTGGATCTTCGGGTTGACCCGTTTGCCCGTGGCGAGCTGCTGGAGGTACGCGGGCGACATGGTGGGCCCGCCGGCGCGATCGATCGCCGCGGACAGCTCGCGATAGCTGTGCGGGGCGCCTTCGTCCGCGCGAACCGAATCGATCAGCGCGGTCAGTTTCTGGGCGAAGGTCTGATACGGCGACATGACCCCCCAACCGTTCCGTAGTCCCGTTCCGTAGTGGGAGTGTAACGCGATACAGCCTGTCCGCAGCTGTTGACAGCGCATGTATGCAGTGGTTTACAGTTGTCAAGCGGTTTCGTGCCGCGCCCGGCCTCTCACTCCGGAATCCGTGCCCTGGGGGTGTACGGACACCGGAGTGAGAGCCGTTTTCCCCGGTGGGTGCACAAGATCGTGCCGGATGTAGTACGCTGAGGCAGCCAAGGTTGATCGCCATCACGGCGAACCCTTGGCCTAGGCCTGTTGCCGGAGGTCGACCCCCAGGGCTTCCGGTGACAGGCCCCTTACTTTCTCCCCGCATTCAGAGGACTAAACGCGTCAGGGCATGAGCGTGGCGGCCAGGGTGCCGCCCAACTCGAAGCAGGCATCGAGATCCGCTTTGCCCGGTTCGCCGGTGACGAGCACCGGTGCGGCCGCGCGTTCCCAGCCGAGGCCGGTCGTGATCGCTTCGATCCCGCGCACGGTGCCGGAGGTGTCGTTGTTGCCGTGCACGAAGAACCCGAACGGCCGCCCCCGCGTGGAATCCAGGCACGGGTAATAGACGGTGTCGAAGAAATGCTTCAGCGCGCCGGACATGTAGCCCAGATTCGCCGGGGTGCCGAGCAGATAGCCGTCGGCGTCCAGGACGTCGGGCACGGTCGCGCCCAGCGCCGCGCGGCGCACGACGTCGACGCCCTCGATGTCCGGATGATTCGCGCCGGACAGCACGGCTTCGAACATCGCCTGCGTCGAGGGCGACGGCGTGTGGTGGACGATCAGCAGCTTCGGCATGTCACGCCAGCCGGGACTCGGTGTCGGCCCGGAGCGCGGCCAGCCGTGCGTCCGCGGCGGTGCGCGCCTCGGCGAGGTCGCCGGTGACCGGCTCCTTGATCTGCAGGTACGCCTTCAGTTTCGGCTCGGTCCCGGACGGCCTGATGACGACACGCAGGCCCTCGCCGGTCAGGCGGAGGACATCGGCGTCGGGCAGAAGGTCCTCCATCGTGACGTCGGTGCCGCCCAGTGACGACGGGGGAGTGGCGCGCAGGCCCGCCATCAGGCGCTCCCGCACCGACAGATCGGTGACCCGCAGCGAGACCTGATCCGTCACGTGCACCCCGTGCTTCACGGCCAGTTCGTCGAGGATGTCCAGCGGTCCGCGGCCGGCCGCGCGCAGGGAAGCGGTCAGCCCCGCGGCGAGCACGGCGGCGGAGATGCCGTCCTTGTCGCGCACGAAACCGGGGTTCACGCAGAGGCCGAGTGCCTCTTCGTAAGCGAACACGAGCCCTTCGCCGGCCCGGACCAGCCATTTGAACCCGGTCAACGTCTCCGCGTAGCGCGCCCCGAACTCCTTCGCGACCTCGCCGAGCATCGACGACGACACGATCGTCGTGGCCACCAGTGGGTCCGCTTCGTCCACTGTGGACAGAATATGCCAGCCGAGCAGGACGCCGGTTTCGTCGCCGCGCAGCATCCGCCACGAACCGTCCCGTTCGCGTACGCCCAGCGCGCAGCGATCGGCGTCGGGGTCGAGCGCGATCGCTAGGTCGGCGTCCACTTCGGACGCCAGCGCCAGCAAAAGGTCCGTCGCGCCCGGTTCCTCCGGGTTCGGGAAGGCGACCGTCGGGAAGTCGGGATCCGGCGTCGCCTGCTCGGTCACCAGATGGAGGTCTTCGAACCCGGCGCGCTCGAACGCCGCGCGCAAGGTGTCCGCGCCGACGCCGTGCAACGCCGTCGCGGCGACCTTGACCCCGCGTTCCGGACCGCGCGGCAGCAGCGCGACCTTGGCGAGGTACGCGTCGCGGAGTTCGTCGCCCAGCACTTCGGCGCCGGGCTCGCGCGGCACGCTGATCGCCGGGGGAGCGGCTTCGATGGCCTGCTCGATCTGCCCGTCCGACGGCGGGACGATCTGGCCGCCCGACGCGTCGTAAAGCTTGTAACCGTTGTCGGCCGGGGGATTGTGCGATGCGGTGATCTGGATACCCGCCACCGCACCGAGTTCGAGCACGGCGAACGCGAGCACCGGGGTGGGCAACGGGCCGGGCAGCGTCTTCACCGCGAATCCGGCGGCCGTCAGCACCTCGGCGGCGGCCTTGGCGAAGGCCTCCGAACCGTGCCGCGCGTCGCGGCCGACCACCACGACCCCGCCCGCGTGTCCTTGCGCGGTCAGCCAGGCCGCGACCCCGGCCGTCGTCCGCGTGACGACCGCGACGTTCATCCCGTTGGGGCCCGCGCGCACCGGACCGCGCAGCCCGGCGGTGCCGAATTCGAGCGGACCCGCCATCCGGTCCGCGAGTTCGTCCGCCGCACCGGTTTCGCCGCCCATCGCGCGGGCGAGGATGTTCTGCAGCTCGACGCGGGAATCGTCGTCCGGGTCGTCGGCGATCCAGCGGAACGCCCGATCCCGGAGATCCGAAGTCAAAGAAGTCGTCACCGAGTCAGCCTACGGGTACGTTGGAGAGGGTGCGATTGATCTTCACTTCTCTGGTGAGTCATGGTCATCTCTATCCCCTACTACCGCTCGCCGTCGCCGCTCGCGACGCCGGGCACGAAGTCCTCTTCGCCACCGGTGACGACATGTTGACGGTGGTCGAAAAGGCCGGCCTGGCGGCGGCAAGCGCCGGAATCGGGATGCGGGAGGCGTTCGAGTCGGTCGTCGGGCCCGACGCTCCCAAACCCAACGCCACCGACGCTCCGCCCGAAGCGTTTTATCCCGCTATCGGCGAAGTGTTCGGAAATGTGATGCCTCGGCGATTCGTCGCCGATCTCACACCGTTGCTGGAGCGGCACCGGCCGGATCTCGTCGTCTACGAAAGCGGCAACCCCGGTGGCGCCATCGCCGCCCGCGCCGCCGGCATTCCCGCGATCGGGCACGGTTTCGGCCGGTTCTCCTCAGGTGACGTCATGGACGTCATCGAGGGGCGCATCGCGGAATTCGCCGCGGAACTCGGTGTCGAAGGCGCGAACCTGCCGTCCTTCGGCGATCCCGTCGTCGACATCTGCCCGGAATCGGTGCAGGCGCCCGATTTTCTGGCCAGAGCGAAGCGGATTCCGCTGCGTCCCGTCGGCTGGGCCGAGCCGGGAGACCTCCCGGCGGGCGTGGTCGGCCGGGACAAGAGCCGTCCGCTGATCTACCTCACCCTCGGGACGGCGTTCGGCAACGAAAACGTGTTGAAGCGGGCCATCGGCGGGTTGGCGCGCCTCGACGCGGACGTCATCGTCGCGGCGGGCCCGACGGTCGATCCGGCTTCTCTGGGCGAACTCCCGGGCAATGTCCGGGTCGAGGTCTGGGTGCCGCAGATGGATCTCCTGCCGCACGTCGACCTCGTGGTCCACCACGGTGGCAGCGGGACGACACTGGGTGCCTTCGGCGCCGGGCTGCCGCAGCTGGTGCTGCCGCAGGGGGCGGATCAGTTCACGAACGCCGAGGCCGTCGTCGCGGCCGGGGTGGGCACGCAGCTGATCGGTGCCGACGTCGTCGAGGACGTCATTTTCGAGCAGGCGCGGAAGCTGCTCACCGACGAAATGGTGCTCGGGGCGGCGCGCCGGCTCGCCGACGAGGTCGCCGCGATGCCGTCGCCCGCGGAGGTCGCCCAGCGGCTTCCCGAGTTCGCCGGCTGAGAAGTACATGAAGGCCCCCTTGCTTGCGCTAGACGCAAGCAAGGGGGCCTTCATGTACTTCAGGCGCGGGCGACGAGTTCCTTGAGCAGGGTGCCCATGCGGGTGGCCGACTGGCGGCCCGCCTCGAGCACCTCTTCGTGGTTCAGCGGTTCCCCGGTCATCCCGGCCGCCAGGTTGGTCACCAGCGACAGCCCGAACACCTCGACCCCGGCGGCGCGGGCGGCGATGGCCTCCAGCACCGTCGACATGCCGACGAGGTCGGCGCCGAGCGTCCGCAGCATGTGGATTTCCGCCGGTGTCTCGAAATGCGGCCCGGTCAGCCCCGCGTAGACGCCTTCCTCCAGCGAAGGGTCGATTTCGCGCGCGATGTCGCGCAGCCGCTTCGAGTAGAGATCCGTCAGGTCGACGAAGTTCGCGCCGACGATCGGCGACCGCGCGGTGAGGTTCAGGTGGTCGGAGATCAGCACCGGCTGCCCGACGCGGAAGCCCTGGCGCAGGCCGCCCGCGGCGTTGGTCAGCAGCACCGTCCTGGCGCCCGCGGCCGCGGCGGTGCGCACGTTGTGCACGACCGGGTCGATACCCTTGCCCTCGTAGAAATGCGTGCGGCCCAGCAGGATCAGCGCGCGCTTCTCGCCGACGCGGACCGACCGGACGGTGCCCCCGTGCCCCACCGCGCCCGGCGCGACGAATCCGGGCAGTTCGCCCAGCGGGATCTCCGCCTCGGGCTCCCCGATGACGTCCGCCGCCGGGCGCCAGCCCGAACCGAGCACGACGGCGATGTCGTGCTTCTCGACGCCGGTGCGTTCGGCGATGGCGGCGGCCGCCGCGACCTCGTTCTCACTCATGCGACGAGCTTATCCGGACGGTGCGCACGAGCAGGAACGCCACCAGCCCGAACGGGGACAGGAAGATCGTGAGCGCCAGGATCGGGCCCGTCACCAGCGGGTGGATCTTGTGCTCGCGCGACTCGAGGTACATCCAGCGGGCGATGAACAGGTCGAAGGCGATCAGGTGTGCCCAGATCGCGGCCGCCCCGTACGGCGAGCCGGTGAACGCGCTCAGCACGTCGAGGTCCGGCTTGCTGACCGCCGTCCAGAGTTCGCCGAGATGCGTGAGGGCGAGCACGAAGTACGGGATCAGCGGCAGTAGCGGTGTCCAAGGTGAGGACATGATCCGGCGGGTCCACGACCAGCCCGGCAGGAAGATCATCAGCAGCCAGAACGGCGTCGCCAGCGGAAAGGTCCAGGTGAACAGGGTCTCGACGCTCATCGCAGCGAGGCCTCCAGGTCCCGGTCCTTCGCGGGCCGCCCGATCGCGATTAGCCCGCTAAAGGCGACGCCCCCCACCAGCAACGCGAGGGCCGTCAGGGTCTGCCCGTCGGGGGCGACGATCGACTGGCCGCGCAGCGCCTGCCAGGTGAGCAACGCGAGAAGGCCCGCGTAGCCGACGCCGGCGATCACCACGAGCCGCAGCCGGAGGACGTCGTCGCGAAGCCGCGGGTAGCGCGCGGCCAGGACGCCGAGGGCGAGCGCGAGCAGCGGGAGCGCCTGGAGTCCGTGCAGGCCGAGGAAATGCGGGATCCGCAGATCGCCACCGACCGTGCTCCAGCCGAGGATCGGCAGGCCGGGGCCGCCGTCGGGGAGACCGACGGTATGCGCGCCGATCATCGCGGACTGGCCCGTCGCGTCGAGCATGGCCTCCTGGTCCGGGGTGGGGCCGCTCATCAGCGTCGCCAGCGAGATCCCGATCATGCCGAGGATCGCGCCGATCCGGGCCGCCCACGCCGTCGCGCGGTCGGGGAGCCGGGTGAACATGACGGCGATCGTCAGGACGAGGTTGACCATCCACAGCACGGCGATCATCCCGCCCATGACCTGGAAGATCGTGTTGTCCAGCGGGGTCGCGTTGTTGAAGTGGCTCGCGCGGACGCGGGCGGCCTGGAACACCAGCAGCGCGTACTCGGCCGTGAAGATCACGACGAGCACGTTCGTCAGCCAGTTCGCGGTCCGCCGGAACTTGGGCAGCAAGGAGACGAGCCAGCTCCAGGTGAAGAAGTACAGGGTGCCGGAGACGGCGAATTTGAACGGTTTCGCCCAGAGCGGCGCGCCGTTCAGCGTCCGCTGGTCGATCAGCATGGCCAGGACGCACAGCGCGGTGATCACGGCGAAGGCCTGGGCGCAGCGATACGAACCTCGATGCCAGGTGCGGGTTCTGTCACGGAGATCGGTCAAGATGGTCATGGGTCCCTCCCAGAATGGATAGTCAAGCTCTCCGTTATGGGAAGCTAAACTATCCATCCTGAGAAGTCTTCAGGGATGACCCTGGAACCGTCCCCGAGATCGGAGAGCGCACGCGTGCGGATGGCCGAACTGAGCGAGAAAGCCGGGATCCCGGTCGCCACGATCAAGTACTACCTGCGGGAAGGGCTGCTTCCGCCGGGCGAGCGGACCAGCCCCAACCAGGCGAAGTACGACGACGGGCACGTCCGGCGGATCAAGCTGATCAGGGCGCTGATGGACGTCGGCGGCCTTTCGCTCGCGACGGTCGGCGAGGTGCTCACCGCGGTCGACGCCGGGGAAGCCAGCCCTCACCACATCCTCGGTATCGCCCAGCAGGGCATCACGTCCTCCCGGCGGGTCGTCGACGACGAAGCCCGGGAATGGGCGCTCGCGACGGTCCGTGACCTCGCCGAGCGCCGCGGGTGGCCCTGTAAGTCCGACGACGACCTGGTCATCCAGGCCCTGGTCGGCGTCCTGTGCGCGATCCGCGAGGTCGGGCACGACTGGTATCTCGACAAACTCGACGCCTATGCCGAGATCGCCGACCGGACCGCCGACCTGGACCTCGAGGGGATCGCCGGGATCGCGTCGCTGGAGGAGATCATCGAGATCGCCGTCGTGGAGACGGTTCTGGGCGACAGGCTGCTGTCGGTGTTGCGGCGGTTGGCGCAGCAGCGTGCGTCGAAGGCATTCTTCGCCGGGCAGGACTGAAGGACGCTCTTGGTATCGGGACCGGGCTTTGCCGGATATCCGGCTGTCGTCGGTGGCCGCGAGTGTCCGTTAAGGACACTTGACTGTCTGAAGTCTGCTTGATGCGTATATGTCCGGTTTTCAAGTGGGGTCGTGAGTGGCGAGGAGGGTCTAATGAGAGGTAAGTCAAACGTGGTGCGGGCCCTTTTCGCTGACGACCATGCGCCGCTGATTGTCCACAAGGGACAGTTTCCGACTGTGCAGTGTCCGGTTCATGTCTATATATACGATCCTGGCCGGGGTCGTGAGTGGTAATGAGGGTTATTGAGGGGTAAGTCAAACGTGGCATGGTCGGTGCGGGTGGGTCGTGGGGTGGGGGGGGGGGGGTGGGTGAGATAAAACCACACCGGCCCCCCCGCGG
>NZ_JBIWKX010000016.1:63379-127634 GCF_044765885.1 Amycolatopsis sp. NPDC102389 | reverse complement strand
GTTGGTGCTGTCGGTTTCCCCACACCCCCCCCCCCCCCCCCCCCACCACCCACCCGCACCGACCATGCCACGTTTGACTTACCCCTCAATAACCCTCATTGCCACTCACGACCCCAGGCGGGATCGTAGGTCGTGCAGCTGTCGGACGACCCGGCGATGCAGGAAGTCCGCAAGCTGCGCGGCGAGATGCAGCGCCTCACCAAAGCCGAACTACAGCATGGCGTCGACGCCGGACTCTTCCGGAAAGTTGGCGCCCGCGTCACCGCCTTGCAGCTTTTCGGCTCTGTGCAATGGATGTGGGTCTGGTTCGACCCCGTCTTCCTCGGTGGACTTCTGCTGGACAGGTACGGGTCGCCGCAAGTGGCGGATCCGAAGGGGGCCGTGGGCGCCGTGGGACGGGACTGCCTCACAGCGGCAGGGAGAGTCCCGAATAGCTCATCGTGGGCGGGACAGGCTCGCCAGAACCTCTTTCGCGGCCTGCTCACCCGACGAGGCCGCGTCGGCGAGTGAGGGCATGTCGAGCTGGTAGTCGCCGGCCAGATGGACCGGTCCCAGGCTCCGGCGCAGCGTCGGCAGTGAGGCGCGTCCGCCGGGTGCCCAGAACGGCACGACCCGGTGGTGACGCCGGACGATTCCCTCGTCGAGTTTCCCTTCCAGCTCGGGATAGAGCGAGAGGAGGTCCGCGGTGAATCGGGTGACGATCTCCTCGTCGGTCAGCTCGAACAGGCTGTCGGCCACGGCACCGCCCGCGAAGCAGGCCAGCGCGCCGCCCGGCTTCCGCGGGCCAGGACGGCGCATCGCCGCGGCGTGGTTGAACATCGCCTGGAACGAGAGCTGTGGCGTCGACACGGCGATGTAGTCGTCCCACCGCTGCGGTCCCTCCTCGCGGGTGAAGAAGCCCACCACCACGTACCGGCCGTAGCGGATGTCGTCGAACGCCGTGCGGTATCCGGCCGGGAGGCTGGGCAGGATCTTCACGGCCACGTCGCTGGGAACGGCGACGATCGCTCGGCGAGCGCGAATCCGCGCCGGTCCGTTCTCGTCCTCGTAGTCCACGACGACGCCGTCCTCGGTCCACTCGACCGACGTCGCCGGCGAGTTCAGTCGCAGCCGATCGCCGAGGTCGGCCGCCAGGATGTCGGTGAGGGTCTGATTTCCCCCTTCCGGCAAGGAAAGGTTGGGAACCTTCGCCGGGTCGGTCAGGAGGATGCCCATCGACATGACGAACTGGGTCGCGGCGGTTTCCTCGGGTTCGCAGCCCATCCATTGCCCGGACCAGGATCGGACCATGTCCCGTGCGACCTCGGAGCGGATTCCTCGTAGTACGTACGACGCGGAGAGCGCGTCGAGCTTCGCCCGGACCCGTTTCGCGAGGGGATTGTCCGGGTTCATCTGAAGGAACGGTGCCGCCGCCAGGATGCGGGCGCCGACGATCGCCAGTCCGACCCGGTCGTTGAGGGTCATGCGGGAGCGGAACATCAGGCCGAACGGATTCGAGGTGTCGACTTCTTTTCCGTGCAGCGCGAGGGCCACCTTCTTGCCCGCCAGCGTCCCCATGTCGACCTGATGGCGTTCGAGGGCTTCGATCAGCGCTCCGGTGCCCTCGGTGAACTGGGTTCCGAGGTTGATCCAGTAGTCACCCTGGCGGACCGATTCCACGCGACCACCGGCGCGGCCGGTGGCTTCGAGTACGACGACGTCCTGATCGGACAGGGTGGTCGCCGCCATCAACCCCGCCATTCCGGCGCCGACCACGACGACTTCCGTCTCGAGTTCGATCATTTCTTGCTCCGTTCCGGTGTTGAGGTAAGCGTTGCGGCGACGGCTCGTACCAGCCGCCTCGTGGCCGCTTTGCTGCTCGGGCTGATCGCGGTGAAGCCGATGTAGCCGTGCACGAGTCCGGGCTCGTGGATCACCTCGGCCGGTACACCGCTGGTCAGCAACGCGGTCGCGTAAGCGAGTCCGTCGTCGCGGAGCGGATCGAATCCGGCGACCGCCACGATGGCGCGAGGAAGGCCGCTCAGGTCGCCGGCCCGCAACGGGCAGACCCGCGGGTCCAGCCGATCGGTGCCCTCGGGCAGGTAATGCCCCATGAACCACTCGATCTGCTTGGCGGACAACGCGGGAGAGCCGGCGAACTCGTCCTGGGAGGGGCGGCGCTCCGAGATGTCGGTGACCGGCTGGATGAGCACCTGCGTCATCGGCTGGATCGCTTCACCGCGAAGCCGCTGGCAGAGCACGGCGGCGATATTGCCTCCGGCGCTTTCACCCGCGACGACGATCCGATGTGGGTCCGCCGCATGCTCGACGGCGTAGTGCCACGCGGTCAGCGCGTCGTCGTGCGCCGCAGGGAAAGGGTGTTCGGGTGCGAGCCGGTACTCGACGGACAGGACGTCGGCGCCCGTTCCCTGCGCGAGCATCCGCGCCGGGGAGGCGTAACTCGCGCGGCTGCCCAGCGCGAATCCGCCGCCGTGGAAGAAAAGGATCAAACCCCGGGCGGGCTCGCCGGAGCTGTAGCGGGTTGCCCAGAGCCCATCTCCGAGATCCACGTCCTGCTCGACCGGGCAAGGGGGGATCCGGTCGGCGAACAAGGCCGCGTCGCGCTCGGTGACCTCCCGGGCGGCTGTCGCCGACAGGTCGCTGTAGTCGTCACCGGCTTCCGTGAGCTTCATCAGGAGGGCGACGTCGGGCGCCATCCGATCGCCTGCCCTGTTGACCGGAGGGCGCGTCAGCAGCTTGAGGAGCGGGGCGGGGATGCGGCTCAAGGCGATGACGAAGACACGCTGAAGACGTTGGCTCACCGTGGTCATGAGTCGGCCGCCGCGCTCGTGAGGTCTGCGGTCGCGGAGGTCCGGGCGGAGAAATGGATGTGCTTGTCGACCAGTTTCCCCTTGAAGAGCCGGTTGTCCTTCACGAACGTCGTGTGCATCCGCCACGGCAATTCGGTGCCCTGGCGGGGAAGTTCGGGTTTCGCCCGCTGCATGTAGCCCGCGGTGAGATCGAGGAGATCCGTGGTGGCGAGGCCTTCCGGGACGACCGGCACCGCGATGTCGTAGCCGTTCGCGTCCATGCGCCGGATCACGTCGCCGACCAGGCGGCACACGTTGCCGAGCCGGAGCGTCCACGACGCCTTCGTGTAGCCGAGCATCATGGCCCAGTTCGGCATCCCGGAGATGAGGGCACCGCGATAGAGGAGGGTGTCGGACATCTTCACCGGGCGACCGTCCACTGTGGGCTGGATACCGCCCAGCATCTGCATGACGAGGCCGGTCGCGGTGACGATGAGGTCGGCCTCCAGCTCCTGGCCCGACTGCAACAGAATGCCGTTCTCGGTGAAGCGGTCGATCCGGTCGGTGACCACGTCGGCGTTGCCACCGCGGAGTGCTTTGAAGAACTCCCCGTCCGGGGTGACACAGAGACGCTCGTCCCAAGGGGCGTACGGCGGATTGAAATGAGTGTCCACGTCGATGTGCACCGGGAGTTCTTTGAGCGCCCACTTGCGAAGCGCCTTCCTCCCGAAGTCGGGGAACTTGCGCAGGGTGCTGACGAGCAGGAAGTCGATCCAGATGTTCTTCAGGCGCGTGGCCGAGTAGCCGCGCTTGGCCCCGAGCAGTTTGGTGAGCTTGACGGCGATGCCGTCGACCCGCGGCTGGGAGGCGATGTAGCTGGGCGTGCGCTGGAGCATCGTCACGTGGGCCGCGCCGCCGTCACCCATCAGCATGGCCGGGAGCATCGTCACCGCCGTCGCGCCACTGCCGATGATCACCACCCGTTTGCCGCTGTGGTCGTAATCCTCCGGCCACTGCTGGGGATGGAGGATGTCGCCCTGGAAGTCGTCCTGACCTTCGAAGTGGGGCGTGTATCCCTTGTCGTATCGGTAGTAGCCGGTCGCGCTGAAGACAAAGCCGGCCTTGATGGTCTTCGTGTGTTCGGCGCCGGTCACGGTCACCTGAAGTGTCCACCGCGCCTCGGCGCTCGACCAGTCGGCGGAGGTCACCCGGTGCCCGAATCGAAGGATCTTGTCCAGGCCGAACTCGGTGACCGTTTCGTCGAGGTATTCGCGGATCAACGGCGCTTCGGCGATCGCGCTCCGATGCCGCCACGGCTTGAACTCGTAGGCGTAGGTGTGCAGATCGGAATCGGACCGGACGCCCGGATAGCGGAACAGGTCCCAGGTGCCGCCGATCGCGTCGCGAGACTCCAGCAGGAGGATCTTCTTGTCGGGGAAGTCGGCCATCAGATGCCGGGCCGCACCGATACCGGAGATACCGGCGCCGATGACGACGATGTCGGCGGACTCCGTCGCGTCTGTGTCCTTCATGCTGCACTTCCTTCGGGGTTTTGGTCCTGGGGGAGGGTGGGGACGACGCCGGTCCCGCGAGCCCGGGTGGCGATGATGGGCTCGGCGAGGACTTCCGCTCGGCCCGTGTGGTCGATGGCTCGGGCGATGACGCGCAGCTCGAAGTCGATCGTCCGGCTCCGGTTTCCCTTGGCCGCGAGCCGTGCTTCGACCTCGATGACGTCGCCGCCATGCACCGGCGACAGGAAGTCCACGGACGAGTAACCCGCGAAGAGGCTCTCGTGGCCGTCCGTGACGATCGCGAGATGGGTTCCGGCGTCGCCGAACAGCGCCAGGCCGAACGCCCCGTCGACGAGATTGCCGGCGTAGTGGGCCTCGGAGTAGGCGACGTAGCGCCGATGGATGACTTTCATGAGAGCTCCTGACCGAGTAGGTCATCCGATTAAGTCAGTTGGCCGAGTGTGTGACAACTTTCATCTCTCGTCAAGGGGCGGTTCAGGTGCTCGCCCGAAAGGGGCTGTTGACAACGCGCGACCAGGCGCTCATCATCTTCGTCAATTGATCGAGTCATTTGACTAACTCGCCAAAGATCGAAAGGGCCCGCGATGGCCGAGATCATGACGTTCCCCGAGGCGCCCGTGAGGGAGGGCTCGACCTTCCCCATCACGATCGAAGACGACGCGAGTCCGGTCGTCCGGCTGATCGGACGCACCTTGCGTGACTCAGCGCGGATCGGTCACGCGCCGGAGGTCCTGGGCCGATCCGCCGGTACCGTGGCGGTCCGCTCCCACGACACACCACAGGCCGCGACGATTTCCTTCGGCCGCAAGACGATCACGGTGACCGGTGGAGTCGTGGCCGAGCCGGACGCGACGGTCGTCGTCGATCTGCGGGCGCGCTTCGATTCCGCGCAAGAGCCCGTCGGTGACGTCGTCCTGGCCGCCGGAATCTTGCGTGCGTTGACGCCGCCGCTGCCGCATTGGTGCGAGGCCGCCCGGCATTTCTGGGCGGTGACAAGGGGAATCCCGGGAATTCCCGACGTTCTGATCGTCGACGCCGACGGCCCCGGCGGTCCGGAACGGCATCGCTTCGGCGATGGGGCGACCGAGTACCTGATGGCGGGGCCGTCCGACGTTCTCGCCGGTGTCTTCAGCGGGGCGGACGACTTCGTCGCCTCGTTGGCGGCCGGACTGCGGCTCAAGGGCACGTTGGCACAGATGTCGGTCATGACGGCCGCGTCCTGGAGGGTTCGTTTCGATGTCTGATACACGCGCCGTGCGCCTCGAGGCGACGAATCACGACGGAAGCTTTCTGGGCAAGAACGTGTCGATGACGAAGTTCGCCTCGGGCAAGGAATCCGGCTTCGCCTTCGCCGACATCCTGTTCGCGATCGACCTGGGCAACGAGATCGTCCTCGGTGACGCTTTCCCGGACTGGCGCGGCAATCTCTACGACATCCAGATGATCCCCGACCTGTCGACCCTCGTCGAGTGGAAGCCGGGGCTGGATGCGGTCATCGGCGACTATTGGCTGAAGGACGGCACACCGGTGCCGATCTGCCCGCGGAATCTCGTGCGGAAACTGGTGGCCCGGCTGGCGGTTCTCGGATACACCGCGACCGTCGCCGTGGAGATCGAAGCGACCTTGTTCGAGGAATCCGTTCAGGAGGCGCGAAAACGCGGATACCGGGATCTGACTCCGTTGGGCGGCGACACGGGAGCCACGTATCACTTGGCGAGGTCGAAGGATTGGGTCGACTACATGGAAGCGGTCGTCGGCCGCCTCGATCGCGTCGGTATCGCTTGGGAGGCATGGACCGACGAGGCCGCCGCCGGGCAGACGGAGCTGAATCTGGCGCCGGCGGATCCGATCACGCTGGCCGACTCCTGGGCGCGGACCCGGCAAGTCATGCGGGAGGTCGCGTTCGAACAGGGCCACACCGTGACCTTCATGGCCAAGCCGACGGCGGGCTACGGACAAGGCGCCCACATCAACCTTTCGCTCCAGAGCGACGGAGTGAACCGGTTCTTCGCCGACGACGGCCCGTCCCCGTTGATGCGGCACGCGGTCGGCGGCCTGCTGGCCACGATGGCGGGCAACACCTCGCTCGCGTTGCCGCAGATCACCTCGTACCGGCGGCTGGTCGACTTCACCGGACCGCCCACCACCGTGAGCTGGGGCGTCAACAACAAGACGGCCGCGGTGCGCGCGATCACCGGCCATCCCAAGTACTCGCGCCTCGAGTACCGGCTTCCCGGCGCCGACGTCAATCCCTACCTGGCGCTTGCCGGGGTGCTGGCCGGAGTGCTGGCAGGCATTGAGCGGGAGATCGAGCCGCCGGAGCAGGTCACGGACATGGCGTGGTGCCTGCCCGAAGGCCACGGAGTGACCCGGATCCCGGACACGATGTCGAAGGCAGGCGCGGCCCTGGACGCCGATCCGCTCCTGCGCGAGTACCTCGGTGACGAGTTCGTGGACTTCTGGGTCGCGTCGCGGCGATGGGAGTGGATGGAGTTCCACACCAAAGGCGGCGATCCGTACACCGAACTCTCCCAGTGGGAGTCCACCCGTTATTTCGAGTTCCCGTGAGCGCGCGTCCGCTGATCGGCATCACCGGCAGACGCTTCCGGCTGGAGTTGATCAAGGGAGCCGACGAGCGGTACGGCGACCGTTGTCTCGACAGCTACATGTCGGACTTCGCGAGCCGGATCGCGGAAGCCGGTGGGCTTCCGGTGCACCTGTCCTACGACACCGACGTGACGGCGATCTGTCAGCGGCTTTCCGGGGTCGTGATCACCGGTGGGCAAGACGTCCATCCGGCGTTTTGGGGCGGCGACCCGGGTGTGGTCCGCGACGTCGATCCGAGACTGGACCCGATGGCCCACGACGCGGCCCGGGACGAGTACGAGATCGCGCTCGCCCAGGCCGCTCTGGAGCGGGGGATTCCCTTGCTGGGCGTGTGCCGCGGCATGCAGGTGCTCAACGTCGCGCTCGGCGGCACCCTCGTCGCCGACCTGCCTGCCGGGCCGGTGAGCCATCTGTCGGCGGAGGCGGCGCCCACCGACGGCGCCGCTGATCACCTTGTGTCCTTCGAACAAGGCTCGATCGCCGCCGGCCTGTTCGGCGAGCACGCGATGACCAACTCGTGGCACCACCAGGCCGTCGACCGCTGCGGCACCGGTCTGGTCGTGACCGGACGGGCGAGCGACGGCGTGGTCGAAGCGGTCGAGCTCCCGGGCGCACCGGTGCTCGGCGTCCAGTGGCACCCGGAATGGATGAAGAGCGAGGACCCGGCGATGACGTGGATCGTCCAGGCCGCGGCGAAGACGCGAAGGAGCTTGCCATGACCCCGGTCGTGAAGCCCGGACAGGCGGGCGACGACCCCGCCGTCCCGACGCTGACGGAACTGTTGTCGCGGCGCGCGAAGGACTCGCCGGATCGGGAGTTCCTGCGCTTCGGCGAGGATTCGTGGAGCTTCGCCGAGATCGACGAATGGACCTCCAGACTCGCCCACCGGCTGATCGAGGTCGACGGCGTCGGGCAGGGCGACCGTGTCGCGATCATGCTCCCGAACGTCGTGCACTGGCCCGTGGTGTGGCTCGCCGTGCTGAAGGCGGGCGCGGTCGCCGTACCGATCAACAGCTCCTACCGGCGCGCCGACCTCGACTTCGTCCTGCGGGACTCCGGGGCGCGCGTCGTGTTCACCGACGCCGACCGCTCGGACCTGATCGCGGGGGTCGTCGCCGGTGAGGACATTCGCGTCGTCGATATCGCCGACGACGGGGCGGAGCCGTTCCCGGCGGCACCTCCGGCGGTGCCGATCGACGGCGATGCCCTGGCGAATCTGCAGTACACGTCGGGCACGACCGGTTTTCCCAAGGCGTGCATGCTCACCCACGACTACTGGGTCCGGCTGGGCTGGCTCTGCGCGTCGGCGACCGGGCTCGGTCCTGAAGACGTTCTTCTTACGGCGCAACCGTTTTCGTACATGGATCCACAATGGAACACCGCGCTGGCGCTCACGGTCGGCGCTCCGCTGGTCGTACTGCCTCGCTTCTCCGCGTCGACCTTCATGGCGGACGTCCGGCGGCACCGCGCGACCTTCTTCTACGTCCTCGGGTCCATGCCGACGCTGCTGTTCAAACAACCGCCCGCTCCCGAGGACCGCGAGAACGATCTCCGCCTCGTGTTCTGCTCCGGCATCCCGGTCGGTCTTCACGCCCGGCTGGAAGAGCGTTGGGGCGCCCCGTGGCGCGAGATCTACGGGATGACCGAGTCCGGGATCGACCTGTTCAGCCCCTTCGCCGACGCGGACGCAGTGGGAAGCGGGAGCCTCGGTCAGCCGGTACCGACGAAACGGGTCCGCGTCGTCGATCCCGACGGCGCCGAGGTGCCCGACGGCGAGGCCGGTGAGCTGATCATCGCGGGCACGCCGATGATGAACGGCTACTGGAACCGTCCGGAGGACACCGCCCGGGTGCTGCGGGACGGCTGGCTCCACACCGGCGATGTCGTCGTCCGCCGCCCGGACGGCGGGATCCGGCTGGTCGGCCGGATCAAGGACATGGTGCGGCGCGGCGGCGAAAACGTCGCGAGCGTCGAAGTCGAAGCCGCCTTGGAGCGGGACGATCTGGTGGTTTCGGCCGCCGTCGTCGCCGAACCCGACGAGACCCTCGGCGAGGAGGTCAAGGCTTTTGTCCAGCTGGCGGCCGGCGTGCCTTCCGGTCGTGCGACGGCCGAACGGATCGTCGAGCGGGCGGGCAAGGAACTCGCGCGTTTCAAGGTGCCGCGCTACGTCGAGTTCGTCACCGGCTTCCCTCGCACTCCGTCCGAACGCATCGCCAAACCGGCTCTCAAGGCCCGGGCCGCGGACGATCCCGGCGTGACCTACGACCTCGGCGCGCGACGGGGATTCCTCGGCGTCGAAGTCGTCCGGGACGTAGTGGTGCTGACCCTCCGGCGCCCCGAGAAGCTCAACGCCCTGGACGTCGCCACCCGGCGTCGGCTGGCGGCCGTCATTCGCGAATTCGGTACCAGCGAGAGGGTGCGCGGGATCGTGCTCACCGGCGAGGGACGCGCCTTCTCCGCGGGGGAAGACCTCCAGAACGCGCCGTCCACGGACGCCGAGATGCGGGAAGCGTTCGCGAGTTTCCATGACCTCACCAGGGCCATTCTGGAGACGCGGGTGCCCGTGATCGCGGCCGTCAACGGAATCGCGGTCGGGGGAGCATCGGAGCTCACCCTGTGCTGCGACGCCCGCATCGGAACCCCGGCGACGGAATACTTCCAACCGGAAAACGGCCGGGGAATCACGATTTCGAACGCGTCCAGCGTGCTGTTGAGGCGCCTCATCGGGAACCACGCGATGCGCGTGGTCCTCGGATCCCCTCGCGTTCCCGCCGACGAAGCCTTACGGATCGGCCTTCTCGACGAGATCGTCGAGCCCGGCGCCCTGATCGGCCGCGCAGTCGACACCGTCACCGAGTGGACGCCCGAGGGGAACACGACGGCCCTGCACCTCGCGCTCCTGCGTCCGCGGGCAGAGGACGTCGAAGCAGCCTTCGCCCGTGAAGACCTCGCCGCGGCCCAGGCGTGGGAGAGCGGGGTTCTGACCGCGGGCATCCAGCGCTTTTTGTCCACTGACAAAGCATCCAAAGAGGAGACCTCGACATGATCGACACCCAGGCCGCGGTGCTGACCGCCGTCAACGAGCCGCTCGAGCTGACCGTCATCCGGGTGGACGACCCGGAGCCGCACGAGGTGCGGGTCGCGGTCACGAACGTGGGGCTGTGCCACAGCGACCTGCACTACATGACCGGAACGGTGCCGACCGGCCTGCCGGTCGTGGTCGGCCACGAGGTGGCGGGCGTGGTCGAGGCGGTCGGCTCGCAGGTGTCCGGGCTGCGCCCCGGGGACCGCGTGGTCGGCGCGCTGACTCCTTCCTGCGGCCGCTGCGCCAACTGTGAGGCGGGACGGTCGACCCAGTGCGGGCGGGTGGAGGAGATCCGCCGACGTCCTCGGCCCGCGTTCCAGACCACGGACGGCGAGCCGATCGAGCGGCTCGGCGACATCGGGGCGTTCTCCCGGCACGTCCTCATGCGCGAGAACTCGCTGGTGAAGCTCCCCGACGACGTTCCTCTCCACGTCGGCTGCCTCCTGGCCTGCTGCGTCATCACCGGCGTCGGCGCCGTCTTCCGCGGCGCCCGCGTGCGACCGGGCAGCACGGTCGCGGTCATCGGCTGCGGCGGCGTCGGATCGGCCATCATCCAGGGCGCCCGGCTCGCCGGCGCCTCGGCGATCGTCGCGATCGACCTGGACGACGAACGGCTCAAGGCCGCCCGCGGCTACGGCGCCACCCACGTCATCAACGGTGGGGACGGCGATCCGGTCGCGGAACTCCACCGTCAGCTGGGTGACGGAGTGGACTACGCCTTCGAGGCGGTCGGCTCGGCCCGCACCGCGGCGACGGCCCTGGCCCTCGTGCGCCCGACGGGGACCGCATGCCTGGTCGGGATCGCACCCGGAGGCACTGAGCTCAGCGTCCCCGCATCGGACTTCTTCTTCGAGGAGAAGCGGCTCATCGGCTCCTACATGGGCTCGGGACAGGCACGGCAGGACATCCTCCAGCTCGCGCGCCTCTACCAACAGGGACGCCTGCTGCTCGACGAAATGGTCACGCGCGTCATCCCTTTCGGCGAGATCAACGAGGGCTTCGAGGCGATGAAATCCGGCGACGTGACCCGCATCGTCGTCGACATCCAATCCTGACCGGCGAAGGAAACGTGAAGATGAACAACGAGATTCCCCAGCCGGTGAACTACATCGCCGACGCCTGGAGCGAAGCCGAGACGATCCCCGACGCGTGGAACGTCGACCCCAACACACGCGAACCCGTCCACCGCTCCGTCACGACGGCACCCGACGACGTCGAACGCGCGCTGCGGCACGCGGAGCGCGTGTACGACGTCGGACGCTGGGACGAGGACGCCCGACGCGAGCGCGCCGAGATGCTGGAGCGCGTCGCCGACATCGTCGAGAGCCGTGCCGAAGACATTGCCCGCACGGACTCGCTGACCAGCGGCACACCGATCAGCGTCACGCGCAAGGTCGCGGCCTTCCTGCCCGCGAGGATCCGCGCGTCGGCGGCGGATCTGGTGACCATCCCGCGGGTCACCGCGCTGGCGGCCGGCGGCCGGGACGTCCGCCTCTACAAGGTGCCTTGGGGGCCTGCCGCGATCCTCACGCCGTGGAACGGGCCGAGTTTCATCCCCGCGGCCAAGATTTCCAGCGCGATAGCCGCGGGCTGCCCCGTCATCCTCAAACCCTCGGAGCACGCGCCCGGTAGCGCGCAGATCATCGTCGAGTCCTTCCTCGAAGCGGGCCTGCCCAGCGGCGCGCTGCAACTGGTGCACGGTGCCGGCGACGTCGGCGCCAGGCTGACCACCGACCCGCGCGTCAAGATCGTCTCGTTCACCGGCGGCCCCGCCGCCGGACGCGCCATCGCCCGCGCGGGAGCAGAGGACTTCAAGGTCTTGCAGCTGGAGCTCGGCGGGAACAATCCGGTCCTCGTGCTCGACGATGCCGACCTCGACGTCACCGCGGACGGCATCCTCGACGGCATGACCAAGCTCAACGGTCAATGGTGTGAGGGACCGGGCAAGATCCTCGCGCACCACAGCCTGGTCGCCCCACTTCTCGAGGCGTTGACCGAGCGGATCACCAAGCTCGTCGTCGGCCACTCACTCGACGAGGACGTCCACATCGGACCGATCTCCAACGCCCCGCACTTCGAGACCCTCAAGAACAGGATCGAAGGGCTGCGCGACCTCGGAGCGACCCTCCACCAGCCGGCGCAGTTGCCCGAACTCGACGGCTACTTCCTGTCGCCGACCATCGCCGTCGGAGCCGACCCCGCTCGCGCTACCGCCGAACTGTTCGGCCCCGTCGTTTCGCTGCACGCCGTGGACTCCGACGAGCAGGCGTTGCGGATCGCCAACGCCAACCCCTCAGGTCTCGACGCCTACGTGTTCGGCGCCGACACCGACCGCGCGATCGGCGTCGGCGCCCGCATCCTGTCCGGCGAGGTACGGGTCAACGGCGCCAAGATCGCCGACCTCGGTGACGACTCGGCTCAGAGCTTCTGGGGTCCGGCGGGCATCGGCGGCCACGGGCCGGCGGAGTCGGTGCGCGTCTTTTGCGGCGACAGAGTCGTCGGCGTCGATTCGCCCGGCTTACCGTTGTGAGGGCGCCACGGGTGTGGATCCGAGCCGGGCCGCGAGCCAGCTGTCGAGGACCGACGTGGCGAGCTCCATCTGGCCCAGCGCGGCGGACCGATCCCCGTAGGTCAACCAGTTCGCGGCGAAACCGTCGGCCAAGGCGGCGATGACGAAGGCGATCTCCTCGACGATCTCCGGTTCGATCGGATGGTCCGAACCGGCGTCGCGCAGCGCGGTGCGCACGGTCTCGAGGGCCTTGTCGTACACCGCGATACCGCGGTCTCCGTGCTGGCGCCGTGCCCAGCTGATGAGTTCCATCGCCGCCATGGCGAAACTGGCCGACTCGAGATAGCACTCCATGACCCCGCGCAGGAGCCGTCGAGCCGTCTCCGCCACGTCGCCGGGGGAGGCGTTGTTCTCGAGCGCGTCGCGGTACCTGCCCGCCACGAACTCGTAGACGTCGGCGAAGAGATCCTCTTTGGAGTCGTAGCAGTAGTGCAGCATCGCCAGGTTCGCTTGAGCCTGCTCGGCGATCCGCCGGGTCGTCGCGCCCTCGATGCCGTAGACCGCGATGACCTCCACCGCGGCCTTGATGAAGTCGCCGCGCCGTTGGGC
Organism: Amycolatopsis sp. NPDC102389; assembly: GCF_044765885.1. Classification (NCBI taxonomy): domain Bacteria; kingdom Bacillati; phylum Actinomycetota; class Actinomycetes; order Pseudonocardiales; family Pseudonocardiaceae; genus Amycolatopsis; species Amycolatopsis sp. NPDC102389. The sequence goes on along the minus strand of NZ_JBIWKX010000016.1, from coordinate 114,503 downwards.
GGCGGAGATCCGTGGCACGCAATCCTCCCGGTGCACGTAGTTGGACGCTTGATTAAGTCAACGCCAGCCTAGCAGTGAAACTTCTTAGTCAAGCGACTTGATCGGATGGCTAAGTCTGGCGTACGCTATGGCCCGGATCACAAATCCGTGGAGCGTCCCCAGGGCTTCGGCCGACGGCCCGAACACCGCCTTCAGCTCAGAGGCGAAGGCACGACTCGAAGGAATAAAGGACATGAAGGAAATGCTCTTCATGCTGGCCGATCTCTGGATGATCTTCGCCGGCTTCTGCTTCGGATGGAAATTCATCAGGCGCTACAACAACTACCTGCTCGGCTTGGAATGGATGATCGTCGCCACATCGGGCTCGAACTTCCTCCTGTGGGCACTTCTGGGCGGAGACGAGGACAGCTTCCTCTACACCATCGCGTACTTCTTCGACGCCTTCTCGCGATCCGTCGGCATCACCCTCATCCTCGTCCTGGGCCTGATGCGCGTGACGCACCGGTACAAGCCCTCTGTCGCGGTCGATGTCGGCGTGTTCGCGCTCGCCGCCGCCGCCGGCCTGTTCCTACAGCAATTCCGCGCCGACAAGCTGCACCTCGGTCCGGCGACGTTCTACGTCGTGGTCAACGTTCTCACGACGATCTTCCTCGCCTACTTCGTCTGGCGGCTTTGGCGGATCGGTGCCAAAAAGCTGGCCCTCGCCACGGCGCTGGTCACCCTCGCGGGATCCGTCATCGCGATCACGTACGACTTCTTCCCGATCCCGGGCGACGACGCGCACCGGACGATTTTCTACACCGCGGCGCTGGCGACCTGGGGATTCCAGATGTTCGTGTGCTTCTTCGCCTATCGAGCCCTGCACGACCACAACGTGGCGGCGGGTGTCGAGCCGTCGTCGCGCGAGCAGAGCGTGGCGAGGGCCTGAGCGATGAAGACCGACAACGTCGAGTACACCACCTTCAGCGGTTGGGTGGATCCGCCCGAGGACGTCCTGCCTTCCCTGGCCGAGGACCTCGCCTGCGAGGTCGCGGTCGTCGGCGGCGGCATCGGCGGCATGTCGACGGCGCTGCGGCTGGCCGAACGCGGGCAGGACGTGGTGCTGCTGGAGGCCGAATTCTGCGGGCACGGCGCCAGTTCCCGCAACGCCGGGCAGCTGGCGGGTGCCCCGGGCGGAGATCTTCAGCTCCTCAATCTGTTGTACCGCAAGAAGATGCCCGGAATGATCCGCCTTGCCGAGCGCGCCGCGCACCACGTCGAGGGCCTGATCGAGAAGCACGGCATCGACTGCGACTACGAACGGACGGGCAACGTCTTCGCGGCGGTGTCCCGTGGACAGCTGGGCCGCGTGCGCCGGGTGACCAAGATCCTTCGGCGCGTCGGCGCCGACGTGGAACTGGGCACGAGCGACGAGCTCGGAATCCCTCGCGGATTTCTCGGCGGCATGCGCGAAAAGGTCGGCGGGATCATGAATCCCGGCCGATTCACCTTGGGGCTGCGACGTGTCCTGCTCCGCACCTCCGCACGAGTCTTCGAGCAGACGAAGGTCACCGACGTCGCCCGCGACCGCGGCCAGGTGGTCATCACCACCCCTCGGGGTGAAGTGCGGGCGAACAAGGTGGTGCTGGCGACGAACGCGTACGCGGGGGAGTGGGACATCACGCCGCCACGGCTGTCCGTGCCCATCTGGGTCGCCGAAGTGGAGACCGAGCCCATCGACCCCGCCCGTTTGGCGGCGCTCGGGTGGACCAGCCGATCCGGACTCGTCACCCAGCACAACATCATGGAGAACTATCACCTGACACCGCGGAACACCATCGTCTTCGGCGTCCGGCGGCTCGAACGCGGCAGGACATATCCACTCCCGCCGAAGGAACCGGACCCGGCCCTCGTCGAAGAACTCGCCGAAGCCTTCGCGACCCGGTTCCCGGCTCTCTCCGACGTCGCGATCGATCGCGCGTGGGGAGGATGGATCGCGATCACGTCGTCCTGGCTGCCCCTCGCGGGCCAGATCGACGACGGCGTTTATTACTCGATCGCCTGCAACGGCCACGGTCTGGCCCAAGCACCCTACGTCGGCTCCCTCATCGCCGACCTGATCGTCGGCGGCGAGCGACACGAAGACCTGGCGGAACTGTGGCAGAAGAAGCCCAAGTTCCTGCGCCCGATCATGATGAGCCCATTGGGGCTTCGTACTATCTGGACTGTCGACCGCTTCAACGATTTCGTCAACGGAAGCCGGCGTAACGCCCGGCGAGGATCGGCGCCCGTGACCTGAACGACGCTCGCTCGGATCACGCGGCGCCACGTGGACGATCAACGGAGGTAACGGCCCGGCCGGATCCCGTATGATCCCGCCGTATGTGCGCACTCGTCCGGCGCGACGATGCCGGCCTTGGTGAGCTGACAAGCTTCATCGGACGGGACGCCGAGGGTGCCGACGTTCGCAGGCTGCTCGGTTCCGGGCGGCTGACCACGCTCACCGGGCCGGGTGGTGTCGGCAAGACCCGGCTGGCGATCAGGGCGATGCGTGACGCCGCGTCCGGGTTCGACGGCGGCACGGTCTTCGTGGGGCTGGCCGAATTGCGTGATCCGGCCCTGATCGCCAACCTCGTCGCCGATCGCCTCGGCCTGCACGACCGGCCCGGCGAGCCGATCCTCGGCACGGTGCTCGGCCATCTCCGGAACAGGGCGGCGCTGCTGGTGCTGGACAACTGCGAGCATCTGGTCGACGCGTGTGCGGTGTTCGTCGGCGAGGTGCTGCGGCACTGTCCCGATGTGGTCGTGCTCGCCACCGGACGCCAGTCGCTCGACCTGCCGGGGGAGGAGGTGCTGCCGGTACCTCCCCTGCCCGTTCCGCCGGAGGACGCCACGCCCGACCGGCTCGCCTCGTACGACGCGGTCCGCCTCTTTCTCGACCGCGCGCTGACGGTGGTCCCGTCGATGCTGGTCACCGAGGAGACGGTCGCCGACATCGCACGCCTGTGCCGCGGTGTCGACGGCCTGCCGCTGGCCATCGAACTCGCGGCCGCCTGGGTGCGGGCGCTTTCGCCGGGCCAGATCGCCGACCGGCTGACCCACGGCCTGCTCACCGCCGGACCGCGCACCGCGCCGGAACGGCAGCGGACGCTGCGCGCCACGATCGACTGGAGCTACCGGCTGTGCTCGCCGGCCGAACAAGCGGTGTGGCGGCAGGTCGCGGTGTTCGCCGGGTCCTTCGAACCGGAGGCGGCCGAGTTCGTCTGCGAAGGTGCCGCGGTACTGGACGTGCTCGACGGGCTGCTGGACAAATCCGTGCTGCTGCGTGAGGAACACGGCGGCATGGCGCGCTACCGGATGCTGGAGATGCTGCGCGAATACGGCCACGAGCTGCTGGAGCGCGACGGCGACCTGACGGAGGCGATGCGACGGCATCGCGACTGGTACGACCGGCTGACCGCGGCCGCCGAGGCCGAGTGGGTCGGCCCCGACCAGGAAAGCTGGGTGGACCGGCTGAGGCTGGACCACGCGAACCTGCGGACGGCGTTGGAGTGGTCGCTGCGAGAGCCCGGCGAAGCGGCCGCCGCGCTGCGGATGGCCACCAGGCTGGACGAGTACTGGACGCTGCGCGGATCGCTCGCCGAGGTACGAGGCTGGCTCACGCGGGCTTACGCCGCGACTCCGGCAGAGCATCCGGATCGGCCGATGGCCTTGGGGGTCGGCGCGTTGCACGCGCTGTGGCAGTTCGATGTCGGTGTGGCCGAGGCCTTGCTGGCCGAAGCGGACGCGCTCCTGGATCGGGCGGACGGCGAGCCCGCGCGGACCTTCCTGTGCCATGTGCGTTCCCTCGGAGCGATGCTGCAACGGGACTTCGAGACCGCGGCGAGGCTCGCGGCGGTCACGTCGGAGACCTTCCGCGCCCAGGGTGATCTCCGCCGGGAGCTGCATCCGCTGTTCATCCTCGGCGTGTGCACGTCGGTGGTGGGCGACCTGACCGGCGCCCGGGAGGTGGTCCGCCGGATGCTGGCCCTGACCGAGAAGGCGGGGGAGGCGTATTACCTCAGCATGGCGGAGTACGCCCGGTCCTGTGTCGAGGTGCTTTACGGCGACGCCGCCGTGGCGGAGACCGCGTCCAAGTCAGGGCTCAGGGCAGATCTACGGATCGGCAACCGGTTCGGCGCGGCGCATCACACCGAGGCGCTCGCCTGGGTGGCGGCGCGCCGGGGGCAGTACGTGCGCTCGGCGACGCTTTTCGGTATCGCCGCGACATTGTGGGACCTCGTCGGGTCTTCGGCCGAGGCGGCGGGCTCGCTGGCGACACCGCATTTCGACCACCTGAACGAGGCTCGCGAAGGTCTCGGCGCAGACCAGTTCGATCACGCGCGCGCGGTGGGCGAAGCACTTCCCGAGGCGAAGGCGCTGGCCTACGCGCTCGGCGAGCGAGCCGACGTCGAGGACCAGGCGGGCGGGGAGCGGCTGACCGGACGCGAGCGGGAAGTCGCCGACCTGGTCGGCGCCGGACTGTCCAACCGGGACATCGCGACCAGGCTGGCGATCTCGCGTCGCACCGTGGAGACGCACGTGCAGCACATCATGACCAAGCTCGGCGTGGACAACCGCACTCGGATCGCGACGTGGGTGGCGACCGCGAACCGCTGATCGGCACGAACGTGCGACGTCGCTCCGGAACCCACAGTGGACAGTGGTACCGCTGAAATGCCTGTGCCTGCCTGGCGGGTCCGGTGCGCGTCCGGGGATGCCTACTCGGCCGCAGGTGCGGTGATGACGTCGAGCCGGCCGGTGTGCACGACAGGGGACTGGAAGCAGTTCCTTACCGCCCAGGCCAAAGGCATCGTGGCGATGGACTTCCTCCATGTGAACACGGTGTTCTGCGTCGGTTGTACGTGTTGTTTGGCGTAGGGCACGGTCGTCGCCGGTGCACATCGTGGGGTGACGGCTCATACTCCACGCAGGGTTTCGAAGCGGCGAGTCTCCACCCACGCCATCCCTGCCCGTGCTCGGACAGAGTCCCGAGGCGCGGCCCGGCTCTGGTGCGCCGGCGACGAACGCGTAATGCCCATCGCCGAACCCCGGACGTAACGACGAGAAGGTGGGTATTCGTGACCGCACCGGTGAACCAGCTGTGGCAGCAGATCATGAACCTGCTGCGGGAACACGCCCCAGCCACCGTCCGCGAGATCCGGCCTCCCGGCCCCAGCGACGATATCCGGGAACTTCAGCGCCTCGTCGGGCTCGCTCTCCCGGATGACCTCGTCGGCTGGTGGACGATCATGGACGGCGTCGTCGATCGCTATGACCAACGGGCCGGGGACCTGGTGCCGCCCGCTTTCGTCCCCCTCGCGGTACAACGAGTCCGCGAGGAGTACCGGCGGATGTCGGAGTCCACCGCCACAGACCCGGCATGCTGCGGCCCAGGCCAGGTACACCAGAACCAGGCAGGCGATGACGGAGGCCCGTTCTGCACCGCGCTCGTGCCCATCTGCCGTGATATCACCGGCACACCTGCGGGTCGGCGGGCGGTGGCGGTATGCCATCGCGGCCGGGGACGGCGTCGAACACGCGTTCTCCGGTGAATTCCGCGAGGTCGAGGCGCCGCATCGCGTCGTGTACACCGAGTGCTACGAGCCTGTCGCCGGCTCCGAGCATCTGGTGACAGTGACGTTCGAGGAGAGGGACGGACGCACGGTCCTGCGGGACCACTGTTCCTACTCTTCCAAGGAAGCACGAGACGCCCACGTGAATTCAGGAATGGAGTCGGGAATGAAGGCCACCATGGATGCTTTGGCGGCGGAACTGTCCGCCATGCGTCGCTGATCTTCCGTCCACTGTGGCCAGGTGTGTCGGCTCACACCGCGACGACGGCTTCGCCCCGCACGGTCGTGGTGCCGTCCCCGAGTTTCACCGTAAGCGCGATGGTCGCCCGCAGTTCGCCGTCGATCTCCTCGACGGCCCGGACCCGCCCGCCGCATACCGGTGCCGCCCCGACGGGGGTCATGCCGACGAATTTCGCTCGCAGGGAACGAATCCGGTCCTGCGGCACCCAGGAAGTGATCAGGCGTCCCAGGTAGGCCATCGAGAGCATGCCGTGGGCGATGACGTCGTCGAGACCCTGCGCGACGGCGACGGCCGGATCGAGGTGGATCGGATTGTCGTCGCCGGACGCGGAAGCGAACCTGGCCAGGCCGTCGCGCGTCACCGTCGGCGCGGTGAAAGAGGGAAGCGTGTCGCCGACGTTCATGCCATCAGCACCTGACGCAGTTCGGCGACGAGTTCGGACGAGCGCGTGATTTCGGTTTCCAGGACTACGAAAGCCGAGCCTCGGCGGTCGAAACTCGAGGCGACGGAACGGAAGGTCAGTTCCTCGCCGGCGTGGACCGGCCGGTGGTAGCGGAACTCCTGCTCGACGTGCAGCACTTGGGCCGGGCGGAGGCCGAACGCGTCGAGCGCGGCGTCTCCTTCGAGTTCGGCGCCGATGCCGAAAAGGATCGTCGGCGGCAGCGGGATGACGGCCGCGGTGACATCGTGGAAGACGGGCGAATCCTCGCCGATCGACGCGGCGAAGTCCCGTACTCGCGAGGCGGAGACCGTGGTGGTGACCGGCGGCAGTTTCATGGCAACCCCAGCAGGGCGTGCGCGGAGACGTCCAGGGCGTCGAGGAGCCGGTCGATCTCGGGCGAATCCGGCGGCAGCTGCAGCATGCGCGACGTGAAGCCGTCGCTCAACGCCGTGAGGCCCGCCGCGAGAGCGTCCGCGGGGCGGTCGGCGGGGATCAGGCCGGACGCCTGTGCCTCGCGCAGGAGCGCGGCCGTGGTCTCCTGGATGGCCGCATAGCCTTCCGCGAGGAATTTGGCCCAGTCCGGGCGGTTGGCGGCGCCCGCGGTGAAGGCGGTGACGACGATCGCCTCTTCGCGCCGCTCTTCGTCCAGGGGGAGTGACTGGTGGAGGTGGTCGACGATCCCGGCGTCCTCCGGCAGCGCGGCGTACCGGCGTTCGAGCCGCTCCTCGGTGATCTCCAGCGCGCGGAGGATCATGTCCTCCTTGCTGGGGAAGTACTTCTGGACGGCGCCCGCCGACACCCCGGATTCGGCCGCCACCGATCGGACGCTCACCGCCTCCAGACCTTCGCGCGCGGCGAGGCGCAGGAGGGCGCTCGCGATGGTGCGACGGCGTTCGTCGCGGTCCACCATCTTCGGCACGGTGCGGCCTCCCCGAGGGTTGCATGATCAGGGTACGACTGTATCCTATCGTTCGGGAGGGGTGAAATGACCGGATCAGCAGCGACCGGCCGCCGGGCGGGGGTCGCCAACCTCGCCGCGGGGCTGACCAAGGGGCCGGTCGAGGTCCTCGACTTCGTGCTGCCGCTGTGGGCGGGCAGCGCCCTCGGTCTTTCGCCCGCCGCGATCGGCGCGCTCACCGCCACCGAAACGCTGGTGTCGTTTCTCGGCAGGCCGGTGGCCGGCGTGCTCGCCGACCGTTTCGACCGAGGCCGTCTCGCCGCGGCCGGCGCGTTCCTGTACGCCCTTTCGTTCGTCGGTTACGCGCTCTCGACCGGGCTTCCCGCCGCACTCGGCGCGGCCGTGGCCGGTGGTGTCGGCGGCGCGTTGTTCTGGGTCGCGTTGCGCGCCAAAGTGGCCGAAAGGCTCACCGAGGACAGCGGGGTCTTCGCCAAGCTCTTCGCGGCCGAGGGCACCGGCACCTGGATCGCCTTCGCCGCGGCGGTGACGCTCGTTTCGCGGATCGATTACGCGGGGGTGTTCTGGCTCTGCGCGGCCGCGTGTGCGGCCGCCGGTGTGGTACTCGTCGGCAAGGCGGATCCACCGTCGACCGCAACGACCACGGCGACCCCGCGCTTGGGCGGCCTCACGCGCCGGATGCGGCCGCTGCTCGGCGTCGTCGTGCTCACCGCCGTCGCGGAGGCCGGCGTCGCGCTGTTGCTTCTGCTGCACCTGCAAAGGAATTACCAGCTCGGGCTCGGCGCGATCGCGGCGGTGTTCCTGCCGGGATTCATCGTGTACAGCACGGTCCCCGAGTTCCTGCACGGTGTGGTCACGCGGCTCGGCCGCGCCAGGGTCATGACGGTCGCGCTGATCAGCAGTGCGCTTTTCGCGGGAATCCTCTCCCTGGCACCGAATCCCTGGACGATCGCGATCGCCTGGGTGCTGGCCGCGGCCGCGTTCGCGGCGGCCGTCCCGGTCGAACAGTCCGTCGTCGCCGAGGCCGCCGGAGTCGATCTGGGCCGGGGCATGGCCATCTACGAGAGCGCGAACCTGCTCGGCGCGACGATCGGCACACTCGGCGCGGGCCTTCTCTACGGTCTGGAGAACGGCTGGGTGATCGCCTGCCTTTCCGCCGCCGCGCTGCTGCTGGTCGCCTCCGCCGTGATCCGCCCCGCGCTCGCCGGGGTCGGCGCGGTCGACCGGCCCGAGCCGCCGGAGACGAAGGAAACGGTCGAGGAAGAACCGGAAGAAGAATCCGAAGAGAAGGTCAAGATCCCGCCGCTCAACGCCTGGGCGGGGCACGCCGTGATCTACGTCGTCGCCCAGATCGCGCTGGCCATCGCCGGGTACAGCTGGCCGGTCGAGGCGGTGTTCGGCGGACCGCACGACGCCTCGTGGTTCTGGAATTCCAGCGGGCACTGGCTGCTCAACATCGGCCGCATCTGGACCGCGATCTTCCTCCTCGACACCGTGTGGTCGCTGGGCAAGGTATTTCTCACGCGTCGCCGCTGAGCACCGCGCGCGCCAACGAGTCGTTCACCGCGAAGAATCCGAACTCCGGTACGTCTTGTGACGCCGACGTGCGCACTCGTTCCACGAGCGGGCCGGCCGCGAACCGGCGCGGATGCGCGGTTCCGGATCTCGTCAGCAGCCGGTGGTCCGACTCGCGCACGGCCAGCCGGCCGGTTCCCGGCTCCGCGGTGCACTCACCGCGGCCGAACAGCGCGGTCAGGAGCGGATCGGTCATGGTCTGGACGGTCGGCTCCGCCAGCCTGGCCTCGATCAGCGCGGTGGCCCGGACGGTCCCGGGCACCGCGGGGCTCGAAGCGACGAAGGCTTCCTCCGTCGCGAACACTTTGAGCCGTGGCCCCAGGAACCGGACGACACCGGCTTCCGACAAGGCGATCAGCTCGGCGACACGCCGCTGCGGTGGCCCGCTCGACAGATAGCTTCCGAACGGGAGGAACCAGCGCTCGACGTCGGCGCTCCGCGAAGCGGGAGCGATCCGCCCGGCGGTGGCCAGCTCGATGGTCGTCATGACGGCCGACCCGAGGCCCGCCAGCGCGCCGAGTTCGGGGGTGTACCACGGATCCGACCGTCGCACGAGGACGTCGGAAAGGTGACCGCGCAGCCACCGCCCCAGCTCCGCCGGCGAGCCGAACCTAAGCCCGGCCATGGGTTCCGCCACCGTGTCGAGGTCGAAACGGTCGGCGGGATCGGGCACGGCCGCGGCGATCAGCGAAGCCGGATCATCGGTTTCGGCGAACCGCTCCGAAAACTCGTCCCAGCTCATCGCCGTCCGGAACGGATGGCCGAGGAACAGTTCGTGGTAGTAGCCGCCGAGGATCTCCTTGACCACCAAGGGCCACAGCCGTTCGCGGAAGTCGAGCCCCGAACCGGCGACGTCGTGGGTGAAGAAGCGAGGCAACGGAGGTGGCCCGGCGATCAATGCCGACGTCGGCTTCGCGTGATACGGGACTCCTCGCCGCGAGCCCGCGTGGATGACCGGCTCCTCGCCGGAAGGTTCGTAGACGAGTTCGCCCGCGCCGGTGCGGCGGAACTTGCCGCCGCGGCCCTGGGTCAGCAGGGTCACCTGGTCGATGAAGGTCAGGCCCAAACCCCGCAGCAGCACGGATTCACCGGGCCGGACGGTGGGCACGTCCTCGGCGTGCCCCGGCGGCCGGTAGGTCAGCCCGTGCGACTCCGCGAACGCGGCCAGCGAGCGTTCCGCCGGGCCGGGCCGGGCACCGATGTGCCCCTGCGTGAGGATCACGGCGTCGACGACGAGCGGTTCCGGCACGCCTTCGAGCCAGACCGCCTGCGCGGAACCATGATCGCGGACGTCGACGGCGCGGCAGCGGTGGACGTGCACCCGGCTCCCGGACGCGGCGCCGGCGAAGATCCATTCGTAGTACGCCCCGGCGAGCGGCCGGGAGGCGAACCGGCGTTCGGTGAGCCTGCTCGCCTCGCCTGCCAGCTCACCGTCGGCCAGCAGGGGCTCGCCCTCGGTGCGGAACCATTCCCACAGCGAAGGAAGCCCGTCCGGCCCGCCGAACATGTCCACACCGGACACCGGCGAGTTCATCCACAGCAGGTCCGGCTGGGCACGCCGCCAGATCCGCCCGGGGCCGGGCGGGTACGGATCGACGACGTGCACCTCCAGCTCGTCTCCGAGCGCGCAAAGCCGTTGCAGCACACCGGTTCCCCGCGGCCCGGCACCGACGACGCAGATTCTCATCGTGCCGCCGCGACCGCCGTCCTCGCCCGGACCGTCACCGTCGCACCCCGTCCCGGCTCGGCCGTGATGTGCCGCCGGACGAGGCGTTCGCCCGGGGCGGTGGAGGGCGCGAACTCGAATTCGCGCAGCATCCGCTTGATCACCGTCCGCATCTCCACCAACGCGAACGTCGCGCCGAGACAGCGCCGGATCCCGCCGCCGAACGGCAGCCAGTTCACCGCCGCGGTCTTGTCTTCGAGAAACCGTTCCGGCCGGAGGACCCCGGCGTCACCGAAGACCTCCGGCGACTCGTGCACGACATCGACGCACGGCGTGAGGATGGTGCCCGCCTTGATCCGATGTCCCGCGAAGTCGACGTCCGTCATCGCCATCCGGCTCAGGTCCGGGACGACCGTGCGCAGCCGCAGGCTTTCCTTGACCAGCGCGTCGAGGTACTCGTCGTCGTCGGTGTCCGCGGCCGAGGTGGCCTTGGCGAGCACCTCCGGCGCGCGCACCAGCTGCTCGAACGTCCAGGCCAGCCCCGCCGCGGTGGTCTCGTAGCCCGCCACCAGCAGCGTGATCAGCTGATCCTCGATCTCCCGGTCCGAAAGCGGTTCACCGTTCTCGTCGCGGGCACCGACCAGCAACGCGAGCGCGTCGACCCGCTTGTCCAGCTCGGGGTCGGCGCGGTGCGAGGCGATGAGTTCCCGCAGCAGCCGGTGGGAATCCGCGAGATGCCGTTCACGCTGCCGTGCGTACGGCAGGAGCCGCGCGAACAGCGGGCTGCCGAGCGCGAGCTCCACCGCGGATTCGGTGCGGCTGAGCCGGAGCATGGCCGTCCTGATCTCGTCGAGCCGGTCCGCGCCGACCCCCATGACGACGCGCAGGATGACGTCCAGTGCGATCTCCTTGGTGTACCGGTGCAGCGCGAACGGCCGCCCGACCGGCCAGGTCGCCATGTTGGCGTCGGTGATCGCGGCCATGGACTCGACCTGGGCCCGCACCGCCCGGCCGTGGAACGCGGGCATCATCACCGCTCGCGCGCCGGTGTGCCGGGGACCGTCGGCGATCAGCACCGAGAAGCTGCTCGACGCCCCGCCGAGCGCGGCGTTGGCCGCGCCCGCGCGGAACGTCTCGGGGTCGGCGCGCATCAGCTCCTTGATGTCGCCGGCCCCGCACAGGAAGACGACTTCGCCCATCGGACGGATGGTCGCCCCGATGACGTCGCCGTGGGTGCCCCGCCAGCGGCGCACGGTGCGCCGTGGCGAGGCCCAATACAGCATCGTCTGGACGGCGGCGGGCAGCCGCGGTCCCGGCGGCGGCACGCTCATGCCGTCTCGCGTCGCTCGGTGCCCTGGCGCAGGTAGTCCGCGACCACCTTGGAGACGAGCAGTGGTTCGGCCGTGCGCCGCCCGCCGAAGGCGACGTAGTTCGCGATGATCCCGCGTCCGCCCATCGGCGCGTTGCCGTTCTCGGTCTGCAGCAACGTGGTGTTGAGGCACACCTCGTGCCGCTTGGCGAGCAGCTCGACGGTCTCCGGCAGGTCGCCGTACACCATCGCGCCCATCGCGCGTTCCTCGAAGAAGGGCGAGGAGAGGACGGCGTGCAGCTCCTCCTGATCCTTGTACCGCAACACGTTGAAGATCGGCGCGAACAGCTCCTCGAAGTTGGTCTTGACCCCGGCGAGGTCGCGGCCGAGCACGGTCGGTTCGAGCCGCCGCCCGCCGAGGTCGACGTGCCCGCCGTGCACGATATGCGCCGCGTTGCCGTGCAGGTATTCCAGCGCGTAGCCGAACGCCTGCTCGTAGTGCATCGGCCCGTAGTCGGCGTCCGGATCGTCGTTCGCGCCGAACTTCAGCTCGTCGATCCGCTTCGCCAGCAGGGTGTGGAACTCCTCGCTGACCGATTCGTGCACGAAGAAGACGTCCGGGCCGAAACAGTCCTGGCCCGAGTTCAGCAGCCGGATGTCCACGGCGTCGCGGGCGGCCAGGTCGACGTCCGCGCCCGGTCCGACGATCAGCGGGTTGATGCCCTGTCCGAAGTAGACGAACAGCTGGGCGGCGGTGATCCGGGTCCGGATCTTCTCCGCGTTGGCGTAGGTGCCGGTGAACACGACGAGGTCGGCTTCGGCGACCGGGCCGGAGACGAACTCGCGCTGCGTGCTGGCGGAAAGTTCGATCGGCAGTCCGTGCACGGCCGAGAGCAGCTCGTGCAGGCGGCCCAGCGCGCCGCGGATGTGGCTGGACGGCCGGAAGACCACGCTTTCGCTGTACAGGCTGGGAATCATCAAGTACAGCACGTAGGCGTAGAGCGGGATGTTGGACGGCATGAACACGGCCGTCCGGTTGACGAGCGAAGGCCGGTAGGTCGAGATCTCCTCGACCGCGCCGCGCAGGGTCTCGATGGCGGTGTCGAGTTCGCCCGCCGCGGTCTGATGGTTCGAGACCTCGGTGAGGATTTCGAGGATCTCGCTCCGGTGCTCGCTCAGATAGCGTTCGGTCGCCAGCAGCGCGGGGACGCGCTCGGGGAGGGGCACGACCGAGGTGTCGGGCCGCTGCGCACTCCGGGTGAGCGTGTCACCGGTGGGGGAGAACTCGGTTTCGACCAGCTCGCGCAAGGCTTTCATGTCGATCTTTCCGGTGCGGTTGAGGGGGAAGGTGGGGACGACGAGGATTTGGTTCGGCTGTTCGTGGGTGGCGAGGTGGGGACGCAGGGTGCGGCGCCAGGCCCGCGCGTCCTTGCAGGACTCGTCGGCGACGACGAAGACCAGGTGGCTGCCCCGCCGGTCGTCCGGGATGTCGATCACCCGCACCGGCGCGCCCGCGGCTTCGGCCTTGTGGGCCAGCACTTCCGGGTAGAGCGTGTAGCCGTGTCGGTGCACCGCGCCTTGGCGTCCGAGCACGGCGATGTCGCCGGCGGCCGTCCGGTAGCCGATGTCCGCGGTGCGGTGGTCCCTGCCTTCGGTACGCCGTAGTTCGCCGTGCTCGCCGAGGGTGGCGACCATCAGGTCCGGCGTGCGGACGATCAGCTCGCCGATCTCGCCGTCCGGCACCGGGGCGCCGTCCTCGTCGACGATGTCGATCTCGATACCGTCCAGCGGCCGCCCGCACAGGTCGGGGAATTCCGGTGAGGACAGTGCGATGTTGCCCGCTTCGCTGCTGCCGTAGCCGTCCAGCAGCGGCCGCCCGGTGAATTCGCTGAACCGCGCCGCGAGGTTCGCGCCCAGCGGAGCGCCGCCGACGCACCACATCCGGACCGAGGCGAGAACGTCGCGCTTGACCGAACGGTTTTCGAGCAGGCGCAACAGACTGTGATAGGTCGAGGGCGCGCCGTCGACGACGGTGACGTTCAGCTCGGTGATCGCTTCGACGGCGGCGTCGAGCCGGGTGTGCGGCACGACGACCAGGCAACACTCGGCCGAGTGCCACAGCATCAGGAGCGAAAGCCCGTACTGGTGGGAAAACGGCAGCAGCGGCAGCAGGACGTCGTTGCCGGTGTACCGCATCCGGAGCTGGGTGCGTTCGATGTTGCCGCGCAGGCCGGGCCCGGAGCGCACCACCGCGGTCGGGTCGCCGGTGGTGCCCGAGGAGAACACGATGAGCGCGTCCTCGCGGGCCCACCAGCGCTCGAGGTCGAGCTCGAACGCCGGCGCGGCCGGGGCCTCGGCGTCGATCAGTTCGCCCAGCTCGACGCGGTGGACCGGGGCGCCGCCCGCCTCGACCACCGGGTCGCAGATCAGCCAGCGGGCCGACGCGCGGCGCAGCACCCGGGCGCGTTCTTCGGCGGTCTGCTGGTCGTCCAGCAGGATCAGGGAAACGTCGAGATGCATCAGCGTGAGCAGCGTCAGGACGTAGTCGACCGAGTTCGCGGCGACGAGGCCGACACGATCGCCGGGCCGCAGGCCGAGGGTCTCCAGGCGATCCGCGACGCCGGCGCAGGTACGGAGGACATCGCGGCCGGTCATGGCTCCGCGCGGGGAGACGATCCGGATGGCTTCGTGATTCACGGTTTCTCCCTCAGGCGGTGTGCAGCTTGGACCGGGTGTCGTGGCGATCGAGCAGATGCGAGATGAACGCCGGATCGGCGCCGATCGCGCCGAGATGGCGGCGCAGGATGTCGATGCTCATCGCGCGGAAGTCGACCGCGATCCCCTCGAACTCGTTGTCCAGGCGCAAGGCGAGCGGCACGGCCTCCTCCAGCACGCCGTAGATCTGCTCGGCGTAGCCCTCCTTGACCCCGGTGCGCAGGGCGTGCAGGCCGAAACCGATATGCCGCGACTCGTCCCGGCACATCGCCACGAACGCGGTCTTGATGCCGTCGAAGAGATTGATGTCGCGCAGGGCGTGCACCAGGACCCGCTGCCCGACCAGCGCGAGAACACCCTCCGTGATCAAGTGGAACAGGGAGACGGCCTGCAGCCACTGGCCGTAGTCCATCGGCCGTTCGTGCACCTCGCGCACGATCCGGCCCTCCAGCAGTGCCAGCTCGGTATGCGCGGGCGTGGCCAGGCCCCACGCCTGCGCCAGCATCGTGCGCGGGTTCTCGTCCATGCCGAGGACTTCCGCGCCCATCCGGAACACCGCGCGGGTGTGGCGGGTCTCGTCGGCGATCTGCGTGCCGAGGAAGACCGAGTACTCCTCGTCGGGAGAGCCGGTCAGGATCGGGCCGAGCATGTCGAGCCCGGTGTACTCGCCGATGATGAAGGTGGCGATGGCGTTGGAAAGCATGGCCCGGATGCCGGCGGGAACGCGTTCGTCGTTGAGCATCACCTGGTCGCGGCCGAACGAAAGGTCCTCGGCCGACCACTGCTGCCGTTCCCAGCGTTGGTAGAGCTCGATCGGCTTCGGCGCGCGGGCGGCGACCAGGTCCGCGTGCCGGAGCACGTCAGCGGCGGGAACGTTGGGCAGCTCGCTCAGCTGCGCGTCGTCCATGAGCAAGGTGGTCCACCGAGTCACAAAGTCCTCCAGTCGTCGAATCTCCGTACCGATGACTGGGCACCCACGAACCGATTCTCCGTCGGGTGCCCGAGACCGGGCAGGAGAAAATATGACGGTGCGCATAATCCGCACCAGAGAACAGAGTGTGGCCGCGACATGGCCTGATGCCGCAGAAGGTACACGAGCCCGGTGGCTTCGACAACGCGCCTGAGAAATTCTTAGGAAGACAAGGTGGGCGGGTGAAACTTCAACTGCTGAACTAAGGCTCCAGTGAATGCATTTCACCCATTAGTGCATAACGGCTCGCTGTGGTGGCCGAAGCCAATAGATGACTCCAAACGGGTGACTACTCCGGCGTAGATTAGGGTACGAACATACCCGCTTTCCGGGACGGTGACGCCGCTCTGTTAGGTACTGTCCCCCAGTGTCGCGCTATCGGTTGACAGTCCGATATGTGCTGGTCTAGGTTTCGCATCGAACAGTTTCCCGTGGGGCCGGGGGGACAGAGGTACCTGGTTGACGCGTAGCGCGTACCTGTCCCGGGGATTGTGAAAGCGACGTAGGTCTGACGGTGTGATAGCCGTTTCTGGGGTTTTCTGGGGTATTCCTCCGTTCGTCGGATGTGGCCGTCCGGTGTCGGGTTTCGTGGTATGCGCGTGGACCAGGGGTGGTGTCCGGCGCATCCCGCGGGGGCTCGGGCACCAGTCCGCCGACGGTTCGGTGTCGAGTGCTGCGCACTTTTGTTTGGGGGTCTTAAATCCGTGTCAAGAAAATCGTGTTCCCTGCGGCCGCCCTCCGATGACGACTACGGTCTGATGGAGCAGTGGCTCAGACCGATGTCATTGGCGAGCGCGCTCACCGGCGATATGAACGAAACTGTGACCGCGCGAGAACTCAAAGTGGCCAATGATGGCGGCGCTGTGCGCTATCTGCTGGTCGTCGCGGAAAACGGGGATCCGGTCGGCGTGGTGAACTACCGCAAGGCCGGCAGCGCCGGCTCCTATGCGATCGGGGGAGCCATCGGCGATCCCGGGCTGTGGCGGCGCGGGATAGGCGCGGAAGCGCTCGGGATACTGGTGGACCATCTCTTCCACCAGTGCAACGCGCATCGTGTCGAGTTCACCACGGCGTCCTACAACAAACACACGATGAGCATTCTCACCAAGGGCGGCTTCGTGCTCGAAGGCGTGCTCCGGGACTACTACTTCCTGGACGGCCAGTATCACGACCGCACGGTGTGGTCGATCCTGCGCGACGAGTTCGTCATCGGGGCCAAGGCGTTCGCCAAGAGCAGCCCGGTCGAAGACGTGATCCCGGCGGAGGACAAGCAGCAAGCGCGGGACGCGTTCGCCAAATTCCTGGCGAACGACCCGCAAACGTCTTTGCGCGACTTCGCCGACCGGGCCGCCCGAGAGCGGCCTTACTGAGGCTGTGTCGCCAACCGGCATCGAGGCTGGAAGGGAACGGTATGAAGCCGCTGGCCGAGCTGTACACCCTCGCGGATCCGGTGTTCTTCGAGGATCCGGTGCACTGGCAGGAAGGGCGCGAGGAGTTCGCGCCGGAGGTCCCGGCGGGCTGGACGCGCGGTGGCGCCGACGGGTGGGTCATGCTCACCCCGCCCGGCTTCGACCTGCCCGAACAAGGCTGGAAGATCCACGTGGCGACGACTCCGGAATCGGCACGGTCCACCGTGGACGTGGTGGCGCGATATTGCTTCGCGCACGCCATCCCGTTCAAGTTCCTCGTCAACTCGAGCCTGGTGCACGCGTTCAGCCTCAAGTACGCGCCGCGCGCGTCGAGCGGTAAGGCGCTCGCGCTCTACCCGCGCGACGAGGACCAGCTGAGGTCTTGCCTGGCGGATCTCGACGCGGAGCTCGGTGGCGCCGACGGGCCGTACATCCTGAGCGACCTCCGGTACAACGAGGGGCCGCTCTACGTGCGCTACGGCGGGTTCCGGCCGATGTACTGCCCGCGACCGGACGGCGAGCGGGTCTTGGCCGTCCGCCGTCCGGACGGACGGCTGGTGCCGGACGAACGCCGTCCGGTGTTCACCGTGCCGGACTGGGTCAGCCTGCCCGAGTTCCTCGCCGAAAGCCTCGCCACGCGCGAGCAGGCGGGCGGGGACTTCGGCTACCGGGTCACCGAGGCGCTGCACTTCTCCAACGGTGGTGGGGTCTACGTCGCCACACGGCAGTCCGACGGCGCCGAAGTGGTGCTCAAGGAGGCCCGCCCGCATGCCGGGCTGAGTGGCGGCGGGACCGACGCGGTCGGCCGGATGGAGCAGGAGATCTGGGCGCTGCGGCGGCTCGAAGGACTGCCCGGCGTGCCGCGGGTGCACGACGTGTTCACCATCGCCGGCCACCGGTTCGTCGCGATGGACCGGATACCGGGCACGACGCTGCAGCAGTGGCTGGCGCTGAACTTCCCGCTGGTCGGCGCGGCGGCGACGGAGGCGGACCGCAGCGCCTACGCGGAGCGTGCGCTCGCGCTGCACGCCCGGATCGGCGAGCTCGTCGAGCGGGTCCACGAGCGCGGCGTCGTCTTCGCAGACCTGCACCCGGCCAATATCCTGGTCGACGACGACGGTTCGGTCGGCCTGGTCGACTTCGAAGCCGCCTTCGAGGCGACCGAGGAACGGCGCCAGAAGATGGGCCACGCCGGGTTCACCGCCGGCGCCAAACAGGGCAAGGACATCGATCGGCACGCACTGGCCGCGCTCCGGCTGTGGCTGTTCATGCCGCTCACGTCGTTGCTCGCCCTCGCGCCCGGCAAGCTCGACGAACTGGTCGAGACCGCGGAACGGATCTTCGACCTGCCGGCCGGGTTCGCGTCCGGGATCAAGGCCGGGATGGCCGGGACAGGGCCCGCGCGGCCGTCGCCGGTCGGCGCGGGTTCGCCGCTCCGCTGGCCGGACGCGCTCGGCTCGATGGCCGCGGCGATCCGGAGCAGCGCCACGCCCGAGCGTGCCGACCGGCTTTTCCCCGGCGACATCGAGGTCTTCCGCGGTGGCGGGGAGAGTTTCGCCTACGGTGCGGCGGGAGTGCTGTGGACGCTGGCCGTCACCGGCTTCGCCGTCGAACCGGAGCACGAACGGTGGCTGCTGGACCGGATCGCGAAACCGATGGCCCGGCCGGGATTCTTCGACGGCGCGCACGGTGTCGCGCATGTGCTGGATCTGTTCGGCCACCGGGCCGAGGCGGCCGAGCTGGTCGAGCGGGCCTCGGGACAGCTCGACGAGCTGACCGACGTCACGCTGTTCGGCGGGCTCGCCGGGATCGGCCTGAATCTGTTGCACCTGGCGGAAAAGCGGGCCGAGTACGACGACCTGACCACGGCGTTGCGGCTGGCGGAACGCGTCGAGGCCGCGCTCGGTGACGGCGAACCACACGGCATCGACCGGCCGCCGGGCGCGCTCGGCCGGGCGCGCGATGCGGGGACGCACGCCGGCCTGCTGCGTGGCTGGTCGGGAGTGGGCCTCTTCCTGTTGCGGCTCTACGAATCCACGGGTGACAAGTACTGGCTCGACCTCGCCGTCGACGCCGTGCACCGGGATCTCGACCTCTGCCTGCCCGCCGGCGGCGAGACACTCCAGGTCGACGGCGGGTTCCGCACGCTTCCCTATCTGGAGGTGGGCAGTGCCGGCATCGCGCTGGTCGCCGACGAGCTGACCGCGCACGTCGCCGATGAGCGCATTCTCGAATCCATCGCGCCGTTGAGCAGGGCTTGCCAGAGCGTATTCGTGGCGGACGCCAATCTTTTTCACGGTCGCGCCGGATTGCTCGCCGTTATCGCTCGACTTTCGCGGGGTATCTCAAGTACCATTGAGGAAGAGCAAGTGAAAACCCATCTGGACAATCTCGGATGGCATTCTCTCGCCCTGCATGGACATGTCTCTTTTCCCGGTGACGGATGTAGCCGCTTGTCCATGGATTTCGCCACGGGTAACGCGGGTGTGCTGGCGGCTGTCGCCTCCGTGCACGATCCCTCGATCCCGTTCCTTCCCTTCCTGTCCTTGGTTTCAGGCGTATCGGCCGGTGGCCTTGGTGCGGCGGCCGGTGCTCGCCACGATGCCGGGAAACAGGCGGGAATCCAGTGAAAAATGTGAAAGGGGAAATACCATGAACATCTTCGAGCTGCAGGACCTCGAGACCAGCGCCGCGGAGACCACCCTGCCGGGTAGCACCGTCTCCAACGCCTGCTGAATTCTTTTCCACTGTGCTTCGTCACTGCTTCGCAAGAGGAGGTGAACAAGGATGAACATCTTCGACCTTCAGGACCTCGAGACCAGCGCCGCTGAGTCCACCCTGCCGGGCAGCACCGTTTCGAACTCCTGCTGAATCCCTGGCCGGAGGTCCTGAGCGGCGGGCGAGGTGTACACCCCGTCCGCCGCTCACGACCCAGCCGAGTACGTGAGCCGGCGGCGAGCCGTTGGTCCCCCGACACGGGGCCATGACTCGCCGCCGGCTTGCTCTGTTCCGTCGAAATCCCACCGTGCGAACGGGGTCCGCCATGCTCAAGTCACGCACTCGAACCGGGTCCGCCGGGACGAAGGCGTACGTTGTGCTGCAGATCGCCTTCGCCGTCAACCTGATCGGCAGCAGCGTCGGCGCCGTCGCGTATCCGCTGTTCGTGCTCGCGGCCACCGGCGACATCGCGTTCACCGGGACCGTGGTCACCGTGTCGGTGGTCGCGTCGATCGTCACGGGGCTCTTCATGGGCCCGCTGCTCGACCGATGGGGACTTCGCCTGTCGTGGCTCGTTTCGATGGCGGTCGGTTCGGTCGTCACCGCGCTGACCTTCGTCCTCGACAGGGCGGATTCGCTGTCGTGGTGGATGCTGCTGGTCCTCGCCTTCATCCGCTCGGCGGCCGACGAGCCCGGCCGCGTCGCGACCTTCGGCCTGTTACCGGCTTTGGCCGCGGAGTCCGGGAAAACGCTCGAACGCGCGAACGCCACCTTGCGCGGGCTGAACTCGATGGCGAGCCTGTTCGGGCCGGTGGTCGCGGGAGTGGTGGTCGGCCTGCTCGGCAGCCCGATGACCCTGCTCATCGACGCGGCCGCGGGTGCGATCGCCGCCTTGATCGTGCTGTTCTTCCTGGCCACGCCGCATAATCCGGTGAGCGACCTGCACGAGGACAAAAGCTCGTACTACCGGCAGTTCCGGGTCGCCCTGCGCTTCTTCTGGAACGACCGGATCCTGCGTGCGCTGATCGGGGCGACCACGTTGTTCGCCGCGCTCGACACGGGGCTCGCCACGATCGGCCTCACCGCGTACGCGAGCGACCAGATCGGTTCGCCGGCCTGGTACGGCGGCCTGATCAGTTCGTTCGGCGCCGGATCCCTGGTCGGCACGATCCTGTACGGCGTCTTCGGGCACCGGATTCCGCGCCGCGCCGCGTATCTCACCGCGTATCTCGGCCTCGCGGCGCTGATCCTGTTGCTGACCCTGGACATCGGGGTGGCGGTCGCGCTCGTGCTGATGTTCGTGGCGGGCGTGGTGATCAGCCCGGTCGACCTGCTGTACATGCTCGTACTGCAGGAGCGCGTGCCGCAGCGGATGTTCGGCAGGGTCACCAGTATCGCCACGACCGTCGTTTCGGCGCCGAGCCCGGTCGCCGTGTCGCTGCTGTCGTGGTTGCTGGCCACGACGGGTACCCGTCACACTTTCGTGGTTCTCGGATTCTGCTATCTTGGATTTGCTCTTGCACTGTTCTTCGTCCGGCCGTTGCGTGGTATGCAAGCGGGGCGAAGAAGCTGACGGGCGGTGCCAATGAGCGGAACCGGGGGTCGGGAGTTCGGCGTTCGGACCGCGAATTCTGAGGAGGTTTTCTTTGTCCGCGAATGTCAAGTCACTCATCATCGGTGCGGTGATGCTGGTCGGCGGCCTCATCCTGTGGATGGTCGGCGGAGGGGTCGAGATCCCGGTATTCTCGCTGGACAAGGTGGGGATCGTCCTGGCGGTGCTGGGCGGTATCGAGCTCGTGATCACCGCGAGTGTGATGATCTTCCCGCCCAAGAAGAAACTGGACCGGTAGCCGGGATCCATGACACTGGGTTTCGAACTCGCCGGTGAGAACGCCACCTGGATCCTCGAAGAGGGCCACGTGGTCATTGAATATTCAGCCAGTCGCGGTAATCCGAAGCTGCTGCGGCGTATCGGCGGGCGAGTGGTTCCGGACGAGGCGATCGCCGGCGCCAGGGCGGGCCAGAGCGGGGGTGTACCCGTGCTGCAGCTGCTCCTGCGCCCGGGTGCCGACCCGTATCTGGAGGCCGCGGCCGGGCAGCTGCCGGAAGACCACGCGCTGTACGAGCTCGAACTGGCACGTGGCGAGGAGGAACTCGCCGGCTACCACGCCGAGGGGCTCCGGCTGCGCGCCGAGCTGCACGCGCGGGGCACCGAGCCGTGCGAGAAGTTCCTGATGGACGCGGAAGCCCCGCCGTTGCGGCTCAAATGCTACGACGGTGACGCCCACCTCGAGCCGGGCGTGCTGCGCTTCCGCTGGAACGAAGAGGCTTCCCGCGCCAAACGCGCGCAGCGGGAAAGTGTCTACCCACTCGGCGAACTCACCGGCGCCGAGTGGGTCAAGCCCGGACTGATGTCGGGCCATCTCGCGGTGCGGACCGGCGAGAGCGCCGCCGAGGCGGAAGAGGATCCGCGCGTGATTCTTTTCGGTTTGGGTTACGGCGGCCTCGCGGATTCGCTACCATTCGCGGCATCGCTTCTGGCGGAAATCCAGCGTTGCTCGGGGGAGCGGAGGGCACTCGGTGCCGTCTCGCCGGCACAGGCCGGCCCTGGAATATCCGACGAAATCGTCGCCGCCATTCGCGCACTGAACGAGTTGCGCGACGCCGGGCTCATCTCCGAAGAGGAGTTCGAGCGCAGAAAGAAAGACCAACTCGACCGGTTGTGACCGTGCCCGGCCACGGCAGCCGTGGAGGAGGGCACGTGGCCGACGCGATCTACTTTCCGGGGCTGGTTCCGACCACCTTTCCCGCGATTGCGGATTTCCTGACCGAGAACGAATTCGCCAAGCGCCGCCTCGCGGTCGCCGACGACGTGCTCGGCTATTCACTGATCGACGCCTATGAAAAGGCGGAGGTCTACGACTGGGAGGTGTTCGAAGCCGGGTTCCTGGCGCTGAGCCTCGCCCTCGCGGATTGGGCCACCGAGCATCTGGACCTGGACCCGGTCGTCTACGGCGGGCAGAGCTTCGGCGCGATCGTCGGAGCCGTCTACGCCGGCGTGCTCGACTACGCCGACGCCTTGCGCCTGGTGCGGGAAAGCACGCGGGTCGAGCTCGACTACTTCGGCGGTCTCGCCGAGCCGGTCGGCTGTTTCTTCTTCTACCGCCTGGACTCCGAGGCCGTGGACCGGCTCCTCGCGCAGTGCGTCGCGGAGGGGCATCGCGTCGAGGGGTCGATCTACCTGGACAATTCGGTGCACGGCGTGTCCGGCACCATGACCGGTCTGGAACGCTTCCGCGAGCTGGTCCTGGAAGCGGGCGGCTTCGCGTTCTACCTGATGAACCGGGCCGAGCACTGCTCGATGGTGATGGAGCTGCGGCAGCGCCTGGAAACCGAGGTGTACAGCCAATTCTCGTGGCGGCGCTCGGAGCTCCCGATGCTTTCGGACGTCACCGGCGAGCTGCTCACCGACCCGGACGCGGTGATGCGGGATCTGCTGGACGGCTGGATCAGCCCGGTCCGCTGGTCCACCGTCGTCGAAGGAATCCGCGCCAGCCGCGCGGAACGGGCGTACATCATCGGGCCGCGCAACATGTTCGCGCGGCTCACCGGCAACAGTGTGCCGACCGCGGTCGTCACGCCGAAGGCCGTCATGGAATATCCGGAAAAAGGCTTCAAAGTGCCGGCAGGAGCGAAACGATGACCACCTATCCCGGCTGTTGGCATGCCGTGACCGACTTCCTCGAAGAAGCGGGCGCGGACGTCGTGTTCGGCCTTCCCGCGGACGATCTGGTCCTGCTGGCCGCGATCCAGCGCAGCGACCTGCGCCTGGTCCTCTGTCGCGACCAGCGCAACGCG
The DNA here is from genome assembly GCF_044765885.1 of Amycolatopsis sp. NPDC102389. Taxonomy (NCBI): domain Bacteria; kingdom Bacillati; phylum Actinomycetota; class Actinomycetes; order Pseudonocardiales; family Pseudonocardiaceae; genus Amycolatopsis; species Amycolatopsis sp. NPDC102389. The sequence goes on along the minus strand of NZ_JBIWKX010000016.1, from coordinate 91,090 downwards.
GCCTTCATGGCCACCGGCTACGCGCTCGAGTCCGGCCGCCCCGGCGTGTGTGTCATCGGGAAGGGGCCCGCCTCGACGAACGTCCTCACCGGAGTACTGGAAGCATCCTGCTCACGCGCGCCGCTCGTGGTGCTGGCGGCGGGAACGGCGGTCGAGCGCCGTGGTTCGGCCGCCTTCCAGGAGCTGGACCAGCTCGCCTTCGTCCGGCCGCTGGTGAAGTGGGCGCACCGGGTCGATCACCCCGGCCGCGTCGTGTCCGCGGTGCAACAGGCGTGGGCCATCGCGTCGGGCGGCGTGCCGGGCCCGGTGTACCTCGAACTCCCGGATCACTTGCTCGCCACCGAAATCGAGCGAACCCGGCCGTGGCAGTCCGCGCCGGAAACGTCCGTGGCACATCGCGTACCGGACGGGAGTGCCGCGCTGGCCGCGATCCGTGCGGCGCGCAAGCCGGTCGTGCTGGCGGGCGGTGGTACGCGGCATCGCAACGGCGACGGCGTCATTGAGCGGTTCGCCGAGCGCCTCGGCGCCGCCGTGTTCAGCACCGCCACCGGCCGTGGCGCCGTCGACGAGTCCCACGACCGCTTTCTCGGTTTGTCCGGGCTGTATCTGCCCGAGGCGGCCGCGGGGCTCTGGAAGGACGCAGACCTCGTCATCGCGCTGGGCAGCAGGCTCGAAGAGACCGCCACGTTCGGCTGGGAGTCGCCGCCGGTGGTCCAGGTGAACCTGGCGCCGGAGGAGTTCTCGCTCGAGTTCGACGGCCATCGCGTGGTCGGCGACGCGGGCCAGGTGGTGGACGGCTGGCTGGACGCGCTTTCCGGCCATGCGCCGGATCCGGGCTGGCAGCGCCGGATCGCCGAGACCAGGGACGCCGTCTTCGCCGACGCCAAGGCGATCGCCGAGGACTCCGTGATCGCGCGCCTGCTGCAGACGATGGACGCCGTCCTCCCTCCGGACCGGATCCTGGTGCAGGAGAACGGTTTGCAGGATATGTGGTCCTATCTCTTCCCGCATCTGCCGTGCCGTTCGGGCGCGGGATCGATCGTCCCTTCGGAACAGACGAGCCTGGGTTTCGGGGCCGCCGCGTCCGGCGGTGTCGCCCTCGCCGCGCCCGGCCGCCAGGTCGTCGCCTTCGTCGGCGACGGCGCGTTCACCCTCTTCGACGCCGATCTGGAGACTTTCGCGAAGGAACGGATCGGCGTGCTTTTCGTGGTACTGTGCAACGGCGGCTATGGCTGGCTGCAGTCGCAGTTGGACCAGCGCGGGCTGGACGGCGAGCGCTTCTCGTTCGCCGATGGTGGCCTTCCGGCCACCCGATTCGATTCCCCGGTGCATCAGGCGGTTCTCGACGATTCCGCGCGCACCGAAGACATCCTGCGGCAGGCCGTTGCCGCGTGTTCGGACGGCCGGGTCTCGGTGCTGTACGTGCCCGTCGACCTCGCTGACTCCCCGCCCGGACTATCCGAAGTGGACGGTGATTTCCCCGCCGTGCACCCGTGACGCGGTGAATGGAGGAATGATGGTGCTCGAAGAGATACGGCGCCTGCGTCGCCGAGTGGTGGTCACCGGCTGGGGTGCGATCACCCCGCTGGGGCTCACCGTGGAGGACACCTGGTCCGCGATGCTCGCCGGCCGCAGCGGAATCCGCGGGATCGAGGCGTTCGACGTCAGCGATCTCAACACGCGTATCGGCGGCGAGGTCCGCGGTTTCGACCCGGACCTTTATGTGCCGCACAAGGTCAGCCGCCGTATGGACACCTACGCGCTGTACGCGATGGGTGCCGCGACACAGGCGATGGAATGCGCGAAGCTGTCGATCGACGAGGAGCTGGCGCCGCGCGCCGGGGTGCTCGTCGGGAGCGGGTACGGCCCGGTGAACTACAACCACGGGGTCGCGGATACCTTGCGGGACAAGGGTCCTCGCTCGGTCAGCCCGTTCGCGCAGATCGCGGGCGCGATCGACAACGCGGCGGGCGAGATCAGCATGCAGTTCGGCGCGCGAGGCCCGAGCCGGGCGCAGAGCACCGCGTGCGCGACGGGCACCGACTCATTGGGCGAGGCGGCGCGGTGGATCCAGTTCGGCTTCGCCGACGTCGTGATCGCCGGAGGCGCGGACAACTGCCTGACCCGTGGTGACTTCGCCGGAAGCGGTAACGCGCGGGCGTTGTCGACGCGCAACGACGAACCCGAACTCGCGTCGCGCCCGTTCGACGAGGAGCGCGACGGGTTCGTGATGAGCGCGGGCGCCGGGGTCATGGTCCTCGAAGAGGCCGAGCACGCGCTGGCCAGGGGAGTCCCGATCCTCGCCGAGATCGTCGGTTACGGTTCCACGTCGGACGCCTACCACTGGACAGCGCCGCATCCCGAGGGCGCGGGCGCGAAGGCCGCCATGCGGGCCGCGCTGGCCGACGCCGGGATCGGTCCGTCCACAGTGGAGTACATCAACGCGCACGGCACCAGCACGCCCATCGGCGACGAACGCGAGGTGCACGCGATCCGCGAGGTGCTCGGCGAGCACGCACTGCGGATCCCGGTGAGCTCGACGAAGTCGATGACCGGGCACATGATCGGCGCGGGCGGTGCGGTCGAGGCGATCGTGTCCTGTCTCGCCATGCGCGACGGGGTCGCCCCGCCCACCATCAACTGCGTGAAGCCGCTGGACACGGAGATGAACTTCGTCGCCGGAACCGCGCAGGAACACGAAATCTCGGTGGCGATGAGCAATTCGTTCGGCTTCGGCGGCCACAACGCCGTGCTGGTGCTGCGAAAGTGGTCATCGTGACCGGTCTCCTCGCGGGGAAGCGGATCCTCGTCACCGGCGTCATCACCGAGACGTCGATCGCCTTCCACATCGCGAAGATCGCGCAGGAACAGGGCGCGCAGGTCGTGCTCACCGGGTTCGGCAGGCTTTCGCTGGTGAACCGGATCGCGCAGCGGCTGCCCGAACCGCCGCCGGTCGTCGAGCTCGACGTCACCGATCAGGACCAGCTGGGCATGCTCGCGGACCGGGTCCGCGAGCATGCCGACGGCCTGGACGGGGTGGTGCACTCGATCGCGGGCGCGCCGGCGAGCTGCTGGGGCGACTTCATGGGCGCGCCGTGGCCCGATATTTCGGCGAGCCTGCAGGTTTCCGCCTACTCGCTCAACGCCTTGGCCGTCGCGGTGCTGCCGTTGCTGAGCCCGGGCGCGTCGATCGTCGGGCTCGATTTCGACGCGCGCGTCGCCTGGCCGGACTACGACTGGATGGGCGTCGCGAAGGCCGCGCTCGAGTCGGTGAACCGTTATCTGGCCAGGGACCTCGGTGGGCGTGGTGTCCGCACCAACCTCGTCGCGTCCGGCCCGCTCCGCACCATCGCGGCGAAATCCATCCCCGGTTTCGCCGAGATGGAGAGCGACTGGGACAAGCGCGCGCCACTGGGCTGGGACGCGTCCGACCCGACGGGCGCGGCGAAGACCGTCTGCGCGCTGCTGTCGGACTGGCTGCCCGCGACGACCGGCTCGATGGTCTGGGCCGACGGCGGCGTCCACGCCATCGGCCAGTAGCCACCGGTCACACGCTTCGAGCAGGGCGGTCAGCGGGCCATCGCGGGCCAACGAGGGTGGTCGGAGTCGATGACGAACTCGTGGCTGTGGCTCCAGGTGCCGTCGTCGGCCTGGACGGCGTCGGCGAGGTGCTCGGGATCGATGGGGCCTCGATGGGTGTGTTCGAGGAAGAGGGGGTCGCGGCGTGGCCACGAACGGACGGCGATCGCCAGGCCGAGGAGCCCGATGGCGCCGAGGACGAGCCAGGTGGTGGTGAATCCGGCGGTGGTGGCGAGCCAGCCGGCGATCGGGTAGGCGAGCAGCCAGCAGGCGTGGGAGAGGGAGAACCGGGCGGCGAAGATCGCGGGCCGGTCGCTCGCGTGGCTGGATTTGCGCAGGACGCGGCCGGCGGGGGTGAGCACGAGGCCGGTGCCGAGGCCGATGATCGCCCAGACGGTGAGTGCCGCGCTCCAGCGCCAGCCGCCGGTGCCGGCGGTGGACAGTGCGATCGCGCCGGTCATTCCCGCGAGGAGGATGCCGCCGCCGGTGAGCATGACGGTGCGTTCGGGGATGCGGTCGAGGGCGCGGGGGAGCAGGAGCGCGACCAGGATGGTGCCGATGCCGTTGCCCGCCAGGAGGAGCGCGACGTCGGCCGGGGATCGGCCGAGGGTGTCTTGGACGTAGTTGACCGTGTTGACCATGACGACGGAGCCGACCGCGGCGACCACCAGGTCGAGGCCGAGCGTTCCGCGTAGGCGCGGGGTGGCGGTGAAGACCTTGATCCCGGCGAGGACGCGATCCCGGATTCCGGCGCGGTCGCTGTGTGTCGCGTCCGGGATCCGGGTGCTCAGCACCAGGGCGGCGGAGGCGGCGAACCCGATCGAGGTGCCGGTGAACAGCCAGTGGAAGGACACGAGGCTGAGCACGGCGGCGGCCAGGAGCGGGCTGAGGAGGCTTTCCATCGTCGAGGCCAGCTGGGACAGCGAGAGTGCCTTCGTGTAGTCGCGTTCGTCGGGAAGGATGTCGGGGAGCACGGCCTGGAACGCCGGGGTGAACGAGGCCGAAGCGGATTGCAGGACCACGATCAGGACGTAGATCTGCCAGACCTGGTCGACGAACGGCAGTGCGAGCACCACCAGGGCGCGGACGGCGTCCAGGGAGACGAGGAACAGGCGGCGCGGCACCCGGTCGGCGTAGGCGCCGGCGAGCGGTGCCACCGTGACATAGGTGACCATCTTGATGGCCAGCGCGGTGCCCAGGACGGCGCCCGCGGCGGACCCCGCCAAGTCGTAGGCCAGCAGCCCGAGCGCTACGGTCGTCAATCCAGTGCCGAACAGCGCGACCAGCTGCGCCCCGAACAGATGCCGATAGTCACGATGACCGGACAGCGACACGTTTCACGGCTCCTCTCGTCCGGCGACCCTCCCATGATAGGTGCTCATGTACGCACATGACGAATCCGTCGGCCAGTGGTCCCAGCTGCCGCCGGACGACCAGGTCGAAGCCGCCTCCACGGCGCTGCGAATGCTGGCGGATCCGACCCGGATGCGGATGCTGTGGCTGATCAGTGGCGAGGAGTACGACGTGGCGTCACTGGCGGCCGCGGTGGCCATCGCGCGTCCGGCGGTGTCCCAGCATCTGGCCAAGCTCAAGCTGGCCGGACTGGTCACTCAGCGCAGGGACGGCCGCCGGATCCTCTACCGGGCCCGTGGCGGGCACGTCCGGCGCCTGCTGGCGGAGGTCATGAACGCGGCCGACCACCATCTCCACGGCATCCCCGACCACGACTGACGCGGCTTTGTCCACAGTGGACTATCCGGGGAACGGCGCGGTCCCTGTTGCCCGCCGGAGTCCAGCGGTAAGGTCGGGCGAAGGCGACCGCGGCTGCGGCGGGAGAGAATTTGCTGGACATCATCGGTCTGAGTGAAATCGACGTCGAGGTCTACGATGCTTTCGCCGGCACCGGTTCGATGACCGTCGCCGAAATCCGGGAACGAACCGGGTTGCCCGAACAGCGGCTGCTCCGGATTCTGCGCGGGCTGGCGGAAAAAGGGTTGCTCGTCGAACTTCCCGGCCCGGCGCGGGCGTATTCGGCGGTCCGGCCGGAGATCGCGCTGGAGGCGATGCTCCGGCAGAAGGAACAGGAACTGGCGAGTGCGCGGCTGGTCGCCGACCGGTTGCGCGAGCGGTACCGGGCCACGTCCGGTGAACGTCCGGTCGACCTCATCGAGGTGGTCCACGGAGACGCGCATATCGCCGACCGGGCCGATCAGCTGCTGCGCTCGGCCGAGCGGGAGGTCGCTTTCGTCGACAAACCGCCTTACGCGCGAACGCCGAGTGTGCTGCACCCCGCCGAACGCGATCTCCTCGCCCGGGGTGTGCGCTTTCGCGGGGTTTACGAGCGCGGCGCGCTGGAAATGCACGACCTGTCATCCGACCTCGAGCCGGGCCTCGCCCTCGGCGAGGAGGCCCGCGTGGTCACCAGCGCCCCGCTCAAGATGATCGTGGTCGACCAGCGCGTCGGACTGGTGCCGCTGCGGTCCGACCTCCCCGAGGTCGGCGCGGCGCTGGTGATCCACCCGTGCGCTCTGCTCGACGCGCTCAGCTCGGTCTTCGCTTTCCTTTGGCAGAGCGGGCTTCCGCTGCGCCTGCCCGGCTCGGCCGAGCTGGCGGACGCCGCGCCTTCCGACGACGCCCGCCTGCTCGCCTTGCTGACCACGGGGCTGCCGGACCGGAGTATCGCCAAGCAGCTCGGCATGAGCTACCGGACGTTCCAGCGACGCCTCCGCGACCTCATGACCGCCCTCGGCGCGACCACCCGGTTCCAGGCCGGGCTCCAGGTCGCCACCCGGGGGTGGGTCACCTTGCCGGTGACCCGGCCCACGGGCGAGGAGGACGTCAGCGAACGCGAGGATTCACCTTCGACACGTCCGTGAGCGCGTAGGCCCGCTGGACCGTCCGCGTCACGGTGTTGCCGGAGCTGTCCCGTGCTTCCGAGCGCAGCCAGACGAACCCGTCGGTCTCCGCGAGTCGCGGGTGGGTCACCGTCACAGACCACAGCCCGTTCGCTCCCGGCCGGACGGCCGCCGCCGTCCATGTGCGCCCGCTGTCCGTCGACGCCGACACCTGCAGCCGTGTCACCGGTCCGCCGCCACGGGCGCCGCTGTGCGATCCGGCGAGCACGTCGAAGGTGAACGGGCGCCCGGCCGGTGCGCGACCGGCGGGATCCAGCGGCAACCGGTCGTCCAGCTGGATCAGCGGCTGGAAGGAACACGCCTTGCCCGCGTTGTAGCAGGAGAACCCCGGTGGTGCCGCGGCGTCGGATCGCGCCGAGGCGAACGTCCACGACGTGTCGGTCCTCGGTGCGTGCTGGAACAGCACACCGCTCGGGTTGCCGACCTGCGCCTGGGCGGGCATCACGTCGGTCACGTCCAGCCGGTAGGTGGCGGGAGCCGCCGCGAGCCGGAACTCCGGGACGAGCGCGAGCGGATCGTCCGCATTGGACCGCGGGATCTCGGTCCCGTCCCGATACAGCCGTGCCGTGGTCGCCGCGAAATACCGCGCGTTCTCGTAGGGATTCGTGAAATGCCCGCCCGAACCGGCGCCGCCCGTGCCGTCCATCCACTGCAGGCCGGGGACGAACAGGTCGGGATCCGTGCCGCCGCGGCACATCGAGCACAGCACCGTCCAGCCGTTGGCCGTCGCCGGGTAGCGAGCCGGATGGTCGGCCGGCAGTTCGACCGACCCGCTGTGCAGTGACGCGCGGAACCAGTATTCGTCCGGCCTCGACCGCTCGCCCGCACGGTAGATGTTCTGCGCGTTCATGGCCAGCGTGGCGCGACGGCCCGCGGTGTCGTTGCCGGACAAGGTGACGACGCGTTTCCAGACCAGCCGATCGTTCGCCGGGCCGGTGTACTCCGTCCACGTGCCCGGAACCGGGATCTTCGTGCCCTGTACCGCTTGCGTCTTCCACAGGCCGGTCGGGAAGGCGTACCAGTTCTTCTGCCCGGTCAGCCCCGGTTTTTCGGCGTGATAGCCGGTTTTCGTGGCCACCAAGGTCTTCTGGTCGACCCGCCGGACGAGCTCCTTCGGCACCCCGTTGGCGTCGAGGTAGCTGAGGTTGTACATCGCGTCCGGAGCCGCGCGCACCAGCAAGCGCACCGAAACGGCACCGGCGGTCCGCAGCTTTTCCCCTTCGTCCCAGCCGAGGGACAGGGTCGGCACCACCGCGCTGCTGAGGCCGGGAATGCTCAGCGAATCCGGTGCGCCGGCGTAGGGGATCAACGCCGCCCCACCCGCGGCGGACACCGCGCGTACCGCGTTCGCGATGCCGGTGGAGACCGCCCCCACCGGGTCCGGTGACCCGGCCGGGACCGGAATCCGCGCCAGGACGGCCTTTCCGCGTACGTCGAGGCCGGCGAGAGCACTCGCGTCACCCGCGCCGCCGAACACGACCGGCAGTGTGCGTTCACCGGGTGACTTCGCCGTCAACGTCGGCACGTCGTACGCGGGGTTCAGCCCGGCCGAGCCGCCGCCGACGATCGCCATCTCGACCGCGGTCTGGGCCAGTGTCGCGCTGTCCTGCAACGAAATCGCCCCTGCCGAGGTGGCCGCCGCGGGGGTGACACGTACTTCCCAGCCCGTACCCGAGACCAGCCCGGCTTCACCGACGTAGCCGTTCACGCCCGCTCCACCGGGGATCACGCGCCGCAGCATCACGGTGCGGTCCCGCAAGTCGGTGGGAGTGGGGGTGACCAGCCGCGCCGGGACGGCGCTCGCCGCGTTCAGCGTGATCTCGGCCGGGGCCGTGACGGCGACCTGCGCCGTGCTCATCGCCGACCAGCGGCGCACCGCCAGCCCGCGTTCCATCACCCAGCCGAGCGCCGAATAGCGTCCGGCGGGCACGAGCACGCGGCCGACTCCGTCGACCAGGCCGATCTGCTGGCTCACCTGGTCGAGGAACGGGTCGTTGCGGTTACCCGCACCGGCCGTGTCGTCGATCAGCTGAGCCGACGCGATCTGAGCAGGCCCACCCGCCGAATCCCGTAGCCGGACCGTCACCGGGAACAGTTCGGCCGCGTTGTAGGTGCTCACGGGTGTCCGCACGGCGTTGGTCCCGTCCGCGGTCGTGGCCACCACGGCGCCACCGTAGACGCCCGCTGTCCCTTCGCTCGGGTTCACGGCGAGGTCGACGGTGGTGCTCGACTTCGGCGGGATCGACAGGTTCGTCTTCGCCAGGCGCATCCCGGTGCCCGGGTCGGCGCCGCTGTCCCAAGGCTGCACGGTCAGCTTCAGGTTCAGTGCCAGCGGCTGGTCGCCGGCGTTGGTGTAGGACAGTTGCCGGACGACCTCCGCCGCGGCCCCGGTCGTCCGCTCGTTACGGCCGAAGCTCGCGACGGCGGTGCCGGTCGCCTTCTGCGAGACGGCCCGCGCGACGTCGAGACGCCCGGCTCCCTGCTCGAACCAGCGAAGGCCGACGTCCTTGGCCGTGGTGACGAGGGTGTTCTTCAGCGCCTGCCCGGCCAATCCTGGCTGCTGTTGCAGCAGGATCGCCGCGGCGCCGGCGACGTGCGGGGTCGCCATCGAAGTGCCCGACGCCGCCGTGTAGGAGTCGTCCACCGGGTCGCCCATCGCCGTGTCCGCGGCCCGGGCGGCCACGATCCCGACGCCCGGCGCGGTGATCTCCGGCTTGACCAAGGCGTCCCGCAGTCGCGGGCCGCGGCTGCTGAACCAGGCGATCTTGTCGTCCCTGTCGACCGCGCCGACCGTGAGCGCGGACGTCGCCGCCCCCGGCGTCGTGACGGTCCGGTCGCCCGGCCCGCTGTTCCCGGCCGCGGCCACGAACAGCGTGCCGGTCTTCGCGGAAAGCGTGTCGATCTGTTCGCTCAACGGGTCGGCTCCGTCGCTGACGCCGGCACCGAGGCTGAGGTTCACGATCTTCGCGCCCTGCGCGACGGTCCAGTCGATCCCAGCCATGACCTGTGCGGTGTCAGCCTCACCTGAGGCGCCGAAAACCTTGGCCACCATCAGCTTCGCGTCCGGTGCCACACCCTTGTACCGGCCACCGGAGGCCGCGCCGGTGCCGGCGATGATCGACGCGCAGTGGGTGCCGTGGCCATGGCGGTCCACGATGTCGCCGTCCCCGCTGAAATCCGCGGAGGCGACCGTCTTGCCCGCCAGGTCGGGATGGTTCTCGTCGATCCCGGTGTCCACCACCGCGACCGTGGTCCCCTTCCCGGTCAACCCGCCGTTCCACGCCGACGGCGCACCGACCTGCACGGTGCTCTTGTCCAGCGCCACCCGGACCTTCCTGTCCAGCCGGACCTGGGAGATCCCTTGGTTCAAAACGGGTTTCCCGCCCGGGTCGAACGCGACGAGCGAACGCCAGAACTCGGCGGTCCCCGCTTTCTTGACCTGTGCTCCCACTCCGTTGGCCGTGACGAGCGGGATGAGTCGCTGGGTCTGCGGAAGGGTCTTCGCCTTCGCGTCCAAAGTCCGCGCGGACAGACCCGCCCGGTCGCCGTAGCGCACGATGACGGGGATCGTGGCGCTCGCCGTGTCGTCACGCCGGTCCCCGACGAGCGCGGTGACGTTGAACAGTTCCGGGCTCAGCAACCCTTTGCCGACGAACGGAAGCGCGTCGGACGGATACACCATCAGCCCTTCGGCCGTGGTCGTGATCTGGAACGCCGGGCTCGGCCGGTCCGGCCGCACCGCCGGCTCGACCTGTGCGCTGTCGTGCCCGGCGCCGTCTCGTTCGTAGGTCACCACGTCACCGGTCAGCAACGTGACGCGATGGACTTCCGGCCGCCCGGTGACGGGAGCGGGGCCGGGCACGGCGGCGGTCGCGGGGGTCGCGATCACCGGTAGAGGGGAAAGGACGACCAGTGCGGAGGCCGCCAGAATCGCCACCAGGTGTCTGGGGTGTCTCGTCGTATGAGGGGAACGGGGGAACATCGAGCCTCACTCTCCTCGGATAGTGAGAAGCGGCCGTGGACACGGCCGCCGCGAAAGTGGAGTTTCCCGAGGATGAGGCAGGAGTTCCCGGATTGACACAATTCTCGTTGGCGGTATGTCGCCGTTGGCGAGATACCGCCATGGAAGGGCCCGGACCGCCGACGGCGGCCCGGGCCCGGACTGACGGGTCGGTACTACGAGACTTACAGACCCGGGGTGCGCATCTGGAGCGAGAAGTCCTGCCGGTTGTTGTCGGTGTCGGTGCTCAGGATGTTGCGGGTGTTCGCCGCGTTGAGCTGATCGGTGAGGGCGTTCTCCGGAACGGCGGCCTGGCCTTCACGCGGGGTCACCACGGCGTTGCTGAAGGCGACACCGTCGATCTTCGCGCCGGAGATGTTCTGCAACGCGACGCCACCGAGGGTCGGGATGCCCTCGACGCCGGTCAGCGTGAACGGGATGACGTAGGTCTGGTCGACGATGGTGCCGGAGAAGTTCTGCCCGACCAGCACCGCGTACTGCCCGGCGTTGCCCTTGGGCTGCAGGATCGTGCCCGCGGGCAGGACGATCGTGTCGGTCACGACGTTCGACGGCGAGTAGATGCGGATCGTGTAGCCGCTCACGTCCTGCGGCTGGTTCGAGACGTTGCGCAGCTCGATGAACTCGTCGAGATTGCCGTTCAGGCCGCGGGTCGAGACCTCGTTGACGACCACGGAAGACGAGACGGCCGGGGCCGCTTCGGTTTCCTGGCCTTCACCGGCCGCGTTCGCGACACCGCCGGCCATACCCAGTGCCAGCATCGCGAATACCGCCGAGGCGCCCAGAATTCGTCGCACGGGAAATTCCTTTCAGCTTGGTTTTCGGGGATTTGTTCCGTCGGGCCGGGACCTTTTCCGCCGGTGCCGACTCAAACAATTATCCGAGAGCAGTGGCGTCATCGGAAGGGGCCAGTTTTACGGTACTTTCCCGTCAGTCGATAAGTGTCCGGCGCCGCCTTCTCGCGACCGCGGCGGCGAGCTCGAGCTCGCGGCTGGACGTGTCCAGCACATCGCCGAGCCACTGCCGCCAGTACGGTCCGGGGATACGTTTTCCGCGTTCCCAGCGGGAAACCTCTTCTCGGGTGACGCTGTCGTTGCCGGAGAGGGTGTGCAACCTCGTGACCAGGTCACACTGCGACCATCCTTTCGAGATTCGTTGTTCGGTGAGCAGTTCGCACAACGGGGTCATCTCCCCGCATTCGCTGTTCGCGGCCACGACCGCACCTTTCTGGTACTGGCATACGGATTCGAAACCGGACTGACGGAGAACTCTCAGGCGACTGGTCGTACGCAGCCGAAATCGGCCTTGTTGTTGTCGGTGTCGCGGCTGGCGGCGTCCCTCGCCTGGGCGAGCCCGGGGCAGAAGGTGGCGGCCTGGTTCTCGCGGCAGGGCGACGACGGTGCCCATCCGACGCTGTCGACCTTGGCCCCGCGCCGGTCCAGCAGCAGCTCGCCGTCGCCGACGATCGCCTCGACGACGAGATGCTGCACCGCCCCGCCGAAGGCCTGTCCGGTGATGAGGAAGTGGTCACCGGCGGGTAGCTCGCTTCCGGCCGGCATGGTGGCCAGCTCGACTGGCGCGGCCCCGCCCGTGCACGCCTGAACGGACCAGCCACCGATGTCGAGGGTGGTGGCGCCGGTGTTGTGCAGGTCGATGTAGCCCGCCGGACCGCTGAGTACCTCGTGGATCTTGGCCGACGAAGCCCGGACGGTGTCCGGGGCGAGGGTTCCGGCGAGCGCGAGGAGCAGGAACAGGGAACCTTGCTTCGTCATGACAGCAACGCTAGAAAAACGATCTCGGTGCCACAGGATACGGCGGGTACCGAACCTCATGCGGTCTCGGTACTTCCGGTACATCGCTCACCCTCCCGGCCTAGCCTCGGTACCCGGCCAGCCCATCCGCGGTGTGCAACTCGCCTTCGCACGGGGTCGTCTCCAGCCGCGGCAACGGGGTGCCGCCCGGCCGGAACCGCAAGGCCCGGAACAGGTCACGCCTGCTGCCGAAGCCCAGCTTCTGCAGGATCCGGCTGACGTAGTTCTTCACCGTCTGCGTCGCGAGGTGCAGTTCTTCGGCGATCTCGTCGTTCGACCACCGGTAGAGGACGAGCGCGAGGATCTCCTCCTCCCGCCTGGTCATCGCACTCGCGTACCGGATGGCCTCGGTGACCGCCGGCGGGGCTCCGCCCGCCTGCACGCACACCCGCTGCCCGGCGAGGGTGGAGCGCACCGCCGACATCACCTGGCCGCCGCTGGCCGACTTGTGCACGAAGCTGTCCGCGCCCGCGTTCAGCGCCATGGCGATGGCCGATGGCGACGAATCACCGGCGAAGACCAGTACGCTCGCGCGTTCGAACTGTTCCTTCACGAACCGGCAGATCGCGGTCCCGGCGGGCTCGCCCCAGATCGACAGCTCGGTGATGACCATGTCGGGATGGCGTTTTTCGCACTGCCACACCGCTTCCGGCTCGCTCGCGGCTTCGGCCACCGCCTCCACCCCTGCCGAATCCCGCAACAGCCTGCTGAGCGCGTATCTGATGAGGGGCTGATCGTCTACTACGAGCGTGGTGACGCGGTTCATGGTTCCCCTTGGGGTATCGACGGGCGCCCGGCGTGGCCCCGGGCCGTGCGGTCGGTCCGGGCCGGGCGGTGCCCGCATTCGCCGAGAACAGGTTCGCTCGCTCGGGCGATCCGTCGAACCGACCGCCGCGGCGACGTCGGTACTCATTTTTCGCCGATTCCTCTTTCGTCGCGGTCCGGTATGGATCTTCCCGCTAAACCTCGCGGGTGAGGACCAGCAATCGGGTGACAAGGGCGAAAAGCCGCCACCCGAGGCGGCCGGATTTGGGCCGGACGGCGGAACGGCGAGACAGATCACGTACGTGCCGCACAGGACACGTCGAAGGCCGAACCTCGTTGTGTCGTCGAGTCACCAGGGGAGAAGGATGATCCGACGGGTCGGCCTCGAACCGGTACCCGGCGTACCGGCCGGGTCGATTTCGTTGAGAAACCCGGTATGGCGGCGTTCGGGGTACGTCCACTGTGGCCTGTCCTGTGCAGTCCACTTCGGACGGAGGTCGGCGCGCATGAGCATGATCAACGGAGGATCGGGGACACTCGACGTCCCTGACCCTCCGTTGATCAAGCTCCGGCACCCGGAACACGTGACAACCCCGCCGGGTATGCCGTTTCGCGATGCCCGGGAATCGGCCGGTGATACGGTGCCGGGTGCAATAGGCGAAATGGACCTGATGATTGCGCCTTTTACCGAGCGGCGGCGCGCATCCGGTAATTACGGCGCACGCTGGTGCCCTTGGCGAGGTCGGCGCCGTATACGTGCAAAGTGATGGCGACGGTGTCGCCCGCGTTGTGCACCTGGTGGATGTCGTCGGGTGGCGCGACACCGCTCACCGAGCCCGCCGGGCGCTGCCGCTGGGCCGTCCGGACCAGCCGGTCGCCGTCGATGTCGAAGATGTTCTCGGTCTCGGTTCCTTGGAGGACAAGGAATGTACACCACACCAGGTGATCGTGGATCTCGGTGAGCTGGCCGGGCCGCCAGACCAGGGCGACGATCGAAAAGGCGGGCTCGGTGTGCAGCGTCGTGCGGGTGTACCCGTCCGGGGAGCCGGCTCGTTCCGCCGTGGTGAGAAGCCGTGAAGTCGGCCGGAGTTCGGTGAGAACGGCGGCCACGGCCTGCGCGGTGACAAGTGGTTCGGACGTTCTTCCGGTGCATTGGCGCAGACGTTTTATCAGCTCGGCGAGGCCGGGTCTGACGGTGGGCGGCGATGCGGCGGTCATTTTTTGTTCTCCTTCCGTCGTTTTTCATCGTGGCCCGCTGTTCGCCCGGCGTCCAATGACGACGTTCTTTCCTTCACATAGGTATTCTTTATCCATGCTGAATCTGGTCCAGCTCACGGTGCTGGCGGCGGTCGCCCGGCACGGTTCGATGACCGCGGCGGCGAAGGAACTGCATTACACGCAGCCTGCGGTGAGCCACCATCTCGCGAGGCTGGAGGCCGAGACGGGCGCGAAGCTGGTCCAGCGGATCGGCCGCGGCATCCGGCTCACTCCCGAAGGGGAACTGCTCGCCGCCCGCGCGGCCGAGATCGTCGGCCGGGTCGAAGGCGCCGAGGCCGAGCTGGCGGCGCAGGTGGGATTGCGCGCCGGGCGGGTCCGGATGGCGGGGTTCCAGTCGATCCTGAGCACCATCGTCCCCGGGGCGGCCGCCACGCTGGCCCGCGCGCATCCCGGGCTCGAATTGGGGCTGGTGGACGAACATCCGGGCGAGGCGTTGCGCATGCTGCGGGAGGGGCGGATCGACGTCGCCTTGATCTTCCGGTACGCGGACACTCCGCGCGAGGAGCGGGGGCTTCGGCTGGTGCATCTGCTGGAGGACCCGATCTATCTGCTCACCAGCGAGCCGGGGCAGACCATCGCCGATCACCGCGACTCGACCTGGATCGGCGGCTGCGCCCGCTGTCAGGACGAACTCGTCACGATCTGCCGGCGGGCCGGGTTCGCCCCGCGTATCTCGCTGGTCAGCGACGACATCGTCGTCATGCAGGCGCTGGTCGCCGCTCGGATGGGCGTCACCACGCTGCCCCGGCTGGCGCTGCGCGCGCACCGGATGCCCGGTGTCCACGCCACCGAACTGGCCGAAGACCCCCGCCAGATCTACGCCGTCACCTACGGGGACCCGCCCGACCCGCCGGCCGCCGCCGCGCTGATCGACGCCCTGCAGGCCAGCATCCGGGCTTAGGCGGGTCCACAAAGGACGGTTGTTGGCGGTTTCCCGCACGTGGTGGTGCAGCCGAAGCGTGTCGCGAAAGCCACTCTCGCGACGTCTGATGTCCCGAAAGTGGCTTTCGCGACACCTGGGACGTTCGCCTTACCCCGCCAGAACCCGTTCGACGAAGGCCCCGGCGGCCAGCAGTTCCCGGGCGCCGCCGGCAAGACCGTCGAGCGCCAGCCCGGCGGGCAGCCCGTCGCGGTCGCGCCCCATCGGGACGGTCAGGCCGGGGAATCCCGCGATACTGCCGGGCTGGCAGTTGCGGATGAAGGTCGGGAAGGTCGGGACCGCGCGCCCGCGGTGGACGAAACTCTCGACGGCCGAGAAATCCCGGGCCGTCGCCGGTGTGGTGGGGAAGGCCAGCGCGTCGATGCCGCTCTCTTCGACGATCTTCGCGTAGGTGCGGCGCAGGGCCGAACGGGTGGTGAGGGCCGCCTCGTAGACGCCGGGCTCGACGCCCGGGACGACCGACTCGGCGAAGATCGCCAGGACGTCGGGCGCGGCGATCTCGCGAACGA
Organism: Amycolatopsis sp. NPDC102389; assembly: GCF_044765885.1. Classification (NCBI taxonomy): domain Bacteria; kingdom Bacillati; phylum Actinomycetota; class Actinomycetes; order Pseudonocardiales; family Pseudonocardiaceae; genus Amycolatopsis; species Amycolatopsis sp. NPDC102389. Next base: position 75,275 of record NZ_JBIWKX010000016.1, on the reverse strand, counting down.
GCCGCTCGAACGAGACCTCGGGCACGTACTCGGCGAGGTAGGACCGCAGCCCGATTCCCGCTTCGTGGATCACCAGCGGCATTCCCTGATCGACGACGAGTTCGGCGAGGGGTGTGTCGTCGATCGGCACCAAGACGACCCCTGCCGCGCGCAGACGGGCGACAGCGGCTTCCCAGAGTTCCTCGACGTCCTCGGACAGGTCGCCGGTCAGGAAGCCCTGCGGTACACCCAGCCGGATCGATGGGCGCTCGATCAGGGGTTCCGGTTCGTCTCCCGCGAGAACCGCGTCGAGGAGCGCGAGATCGGTGACCGTGCGGGCGATCGGCCCGGCCGTGTCCCGGGTGCCGCTCAACGGCGTCATACCGCCGGACGGGTAGCGGCCCGTGGTGGGCCGGAAACCGCAGACCCCGTTGAGCGCCGCGGGAATGCGGACCGAACCCCCGGTGTCGGTGCCCAGTCCGGCGGGCACGATGCCCGCCGCGACGGCGACCGCGGTGCCGCCGCTGCTGCCCCCGGCGAAGCGGGACGGATCGTGGGCGTTGCGCACCGGGCCGAGCGGGGTCGTGTCGCAGGTGATGCCGAGGGCGAGTTCGTGCATGGCCCCCTTGCCGATGACGACGGCGCCCGCGTCGACCAGGCGCCGGACCACCTCCGCGTGCTCGCGCGGAACGTGGCGCGCCAGTGCCGGGGTTCCCGCGGTGTTCGGCATGCCCGCGACGTGGATGTTGTCCTTGACCACCATCGGGATTCCGGTGAGCGGGCCACTCGCCTCCGGGATGCCGCTGGCCGGCGCGAGATGGCTGATCGCGTTGAGATGCCGGACGGCGCTCCAAGGTCCACTCACGGCGCCAGCCTAGCGTGACAAGGACCACAGTCATCGAAAAAGACAATCATTTTCATTAAGCTGCGGCGCGCCACCTTCCCACGAGAAAGGTCGATCGTTCATGCGCTCCGGTCCCTCGCTGCACATTCTCACGCGCTCGGATCTGCACAACCTCGAACTCACCCCGGTCGAGGCGCTCACCATGGTCGAAGACGGCTACCTCGCCTACGCGGCCGGAGCCTCGCGGAATCCGGCGAAGCTGATGGTGCCGATGCCGGATCCCGCGCGGGACGCCGTCGCGTACTCGATGCTCGGCTACGACGGTTCCCTCGAACAGGCCGCGTTCAAGACGAGCTACCGCCAGGGCAGCACGTCGGCCGAGAAGTACTACACGACGATCACTCTTTACGACGACACCACGGGCCTGCCGTTCGCGCTCATGGACTGCCACCGCGTCGGCGCCACCCGTACGCCGGCGAGCACCGCGCTGATCGCGCGTTCGTGCGCACGGCCGGGCGCGCGCTCCGCGCTCATGGTCGGCACCGGCGCGCAGGGCATCCGGACGCTGCCGTACCTGCTCACCGCGTTGCCGGAGCTGGAACGGCTGCGGTTGTTCGGCACGCATCCCGACGGTCTTCGCGACAGCGTCGCCGCGCTCGAAGAGCGGTTCCCGGACCGCGCGGTCGAACTCGTCGACGACGTGGAGGCCGCGGCGCGCGAGTCGGACATCGTGGTCGCCGCGTCGGGCCGGGCGGCCCATCCGAAGATCCGTCTCGGCTGGCTGCCTCCGGGCGGGCTGCTGATCTCGGTCGCCAGCAAGGGAGTCCAGGAGGGCACGCTCGCCGAGGCCGACTACACCGTGGCCACCAACGGCGCGCAGGTCGAGGTGACCGGGCAGCGGATGGCGGGTCCGGACGGCGTGTTCCGGATCGACGCCGAACTGCCGGAGATCCTCGCGGGCCGTGCTCCCGGCCGTCGCGGTGACGAAGACCGGGTGTTCGCCTTCAGCAGCGGCATGATCATCACCGACATCCCGGTGGCGCACGCGCTGGCCGCCCGCGCCATCGCCGCCGGCCGCGGCCGCGAGGTGGCCCTGTGGACGTGATCGACACCCTGTCCCCGCCCCTGCCCGCGCTCGAACGTCCTTGGGCGCCGCGCTTGCGTGCCTCGGAGACGTTGTGGGACATCGCCCGCGGTGTCGGCGGCGGCCCGTTCCACGTCATCCATCCCGCCACGTTCGCCGAAAACCTCGAGGGAATGGTCGCGGCGCTCGCCGCCGAACGCGTCGAGGGCACCGTCTACTACGGGAAGAAGGCGAACAAGGCGGCGGCGTGGCTGCGGGAGTGCACGCGTCCTGGCACGGGGGTCGACGTCGCGAGCGTGCCCGAACTGGTGCACGCGCTTGGAAACGGTCTGCGCGGCGAGTCGATCGGCGTCACCGGCGCCGCCAAACCGGACGGCCTCCTCTGGCTCGCCCTGCGGCATCGCTGTCTCATCGCGGTGGACGCGGCCGACGAGCTGGAACGCGTCGCGCGCATGGCCACTGAGCTCGGGGAGACGGCGGAAGTGCTGCTGCGGGTGCGGCCGCCGTCCGCGCCGCAGAGCCGGTTCGGTTTCGCCCCCGACGCTTTGAAGGCGGCTGTGCGCCAGTGCGGCGGACCAGTAGCCCTGCGCGGTTTCTCGTTCCACCTCGACGGTTACGCGCCCGCGCCACGGGCGGAACTCGCCGCGTACCTGATCGATCTGTGCCACGACGCCCGCGCGCTCGGGCATCCCGCGTCGAAGATCAGTGCCGGCGGTGGGATCGCCGTGTCCTATGTGGACGCCGACGCGTGGGCACGGTTCGAATCCGGCAGGCACGACGGCTGGTTCCACGCCGGCCGCAACCCGGCCAGGACCTACCCGTACCACCAGGCGCCGTCCGGGGCGGCGATGGTGACCGCGATCCTGCGGCACGAGATCGACGGGAAACCGCTCGCGGAACGCTTGCGCGCGGCCGGGATCGAGCTGCTGCTCGAACCGGGCCGGGCCCTCGTCGACGGCGCCGGGTTCTCGGTGTTCCCGGTGCTGGGCTGCAAACCGGCCGAAGACCACTTGATCACCACGGTCGCGGGCCTGTCGATGAGCCTGTCCGAGCAGTGGAAGGGCAGCGAGTTCCTGCCCGACCCGCTCCTCGTGCGCCGGGACGGGCCGGGTGACACACCGGTGCGCACGGTCGTCGCGGGGTCGAGCTGCATGGAGTACGACGTGCTGACCTGGCGTGCGGTGGAGCTTCCCGCGAGGCCGCGGACCGGCGATCTGCTCGTGTACCCCAACACGGCCGGCTACCAGATGGACAAGAACGAGAGCGGTTTCCACCAGCTTCCGTTGCCGCCGAAAGTGGTGATCGACGGCGATCACTGGCACGTCGACACCGACTACCCGATCCAGGAGATCCGATGACGATCGTCCGGCGCGCGTCCGACTTGATCGGGAACACGCCGCTGCTGGAGCTCGCGCGCACCGGCACCGGGACGCGCCTGCTGCTCAAACTCGACCACCTCAACCCCACCGGCTCGTGCAAGGTGCGCATGGCCAGGCGGATGATCGACGAGGCGGAGCTCGAAGGACGGCTGCGGCCGGGCGGGCATATCGTCGAACCCACGTCCGGCAACACCGGGAACGGGCTCGCGCTGGTCGCGCTGGAACGCGGCTACCGGTTCACCGCCGTCGTCGATCACCACGCCGCCCGCGAGAAGCTCGGGATGCTGCGCGCGCTCGGCGCGGAACTGGTGTTCGTCGACTGTCCGCCGGACGGCGGGGTCAGCTCGGTCCAGCGGCGCCTGGTCGCGGCCAGGATCGCCGCGGAAACCGGTGCCTACCACCCGGATCAGCACAACCATCCCGGCAACGGCAACGGCTACACCGGGCTGGCTCGGGAACTTCTCGAACAGCTCAGCGACGTCGACGTGCTCGTCGCGGCGATCGGCACCGGTGGCTCCCTGTGCGGTACGGCCCGCGCCCTGCGCGCGGCGGGAGCGGGCACCCACGCGGTGGCGGTCGAACCCGTCGGTTCGATCATCTTCGGTGGCGCGCCGGGGATCTACCACCAGACCGGGGCCGGCAGCCCGGCCGGTTTCCCGATCGGGGACAACGTGGACCGGTCGGTGATCGGCGAAGCCCACCGCGTCTCCGACAGCGACGCGTTCGCCGGGGCCCGCGTCGTCGCCCGGCGCACCGGCGTGCTCGTCGGCGGGACCACCGGCGGCGCGATCCACGTCGCGCTGCGGCGCCTCTACGCGTATCCGGCCGGAAGTGTCGTGGTGGTGCTGTGCAACGACGCGGGGGAGAAGTACCTCGATTCGGTGTACGACGACGAGTGGCTGCGCGCCAGGGGCGTGCTCGACGAGCTGGCCCACCGCCGGATGGAGCGCTGGTTCGCCACCTACGCCGCGTCCGTCCGGGTGGCCATCCGCGACCGGACGGACCGTCCGGTGGCGGTGGGCGTATGACCACGATGGCGGCCACGCGCGGATACCGGGGGCTCGTCGCGCTGGCCGCGCCGATCGCGGGAATCCAGCTGGCACAGGTCGCGCTCACCAGCGTCGACCTGGCCATGCTCGGCCTGCTCGGGGTCACCGCGGTGGCGGCGGGCGGGCTGGCGATCCTGCTCTACAACCAGATCCGCACGATGTGCGTCGGCATGGTCACCGGCGTGGGGAATCTCGTGGCGACGGCGGCCGGGGCCGGGGAACTCCGCACCGGTACCGGCGAACTCGACGAGCGCGCGCGGGACGAGATCCGGTCGCTCCTGCGGTCGGCGCTGCTCGTCGCGACCCTGACCGCGGCGCTCGGCGCGGCCGTCCTTTGTGGACTGTCGGCCGCGTTGCCCTTGCTCGGCCAGAAACCGGAGATCGTGTCGCTCGCCAGGGCGATGATGTTCGCGCTGGCCGGCGGGCTGTTCCCCATGGTGTGGCTGAACGTGGTGCGCCAGTTCGCCGTCGGGCTACGGCGTCCGGGTTCGCTCCTCGCCGTGACGCTGGTGTCGATCGCGGTCAACGCCGCCCTCAACGCCGCCTTCATCTACGGCTGGGCGGGCCTGCCCGAACTGGGCGTCGCCGGTATCGGCCTGGCGACGACGCTGGTCCAGTTCTTCACGCTCGCCGTGTTCGCCTCGGCCCTGCGGCGGGATCCGTTGCTGCGCCCCATGCTGTCGCTCGCGCTGTGGCGCGCGGATCCGGCGGTGGTCCGGCGCATCGTCCGGCACGGGACCCCGATCTGTTTCACGTACGGGTCGGAAGCGGCGATCACGTCGATCGCGACCATGCTGATGGGTGCCTTCGGCCCGGCGATGCTCGCCGCGTCGAACGTCGCGAACCAGCTCGCCTACGTCGTCTACCAGGCCAACATCGGGCTGTCGCAGGGATCGTCCATTTTGGTCAGTCGGGCGGTCGCCCACGGCGAGCGATGGCGGGCGCCGGTGATCGCCCGCCAGGCGTTCACGCTTTCCTGGTCCCTGATGGCGGTGGTGAGCCTGGCGTACGTGCTGGTGCCGCAGGTGCTGTTGTGGCCGTTCCTGCACGACGAGGCCGACGCGGTGGTGCTCGGCACGGCGTCGGCGCTGCTGGTGTTCGCCATCGCCCAGCAGTACAGCAAGGGAACGCAGAACATCCTCGTCGGCCTGCTGCGTGGGCTCGGTGACACCGTTTCCGGCCTCCGCTGCACTCTCGTGGGGTACTGGGCGGTGGGCGTGCCGGCCATGTTCCTGTGCGCCTACGTGTTCGCTTGGGGCGGCTGGGGAGTCTGGGCCGGTCTGTGCCTCGGCTTCGCGGCGACCGCGGTACTGCTCGGACGGCGTTTCGCCGGTCAAGGGCTCGGTTCGGCGCGATAGCCGTCGATCCGGGCGAGCAGGTCGCGGGAGGCGGGATCGGCGTGTTCGCGCAGAAGTGCCGCCAGCGGCGCGAGCCGGTCCTTGGTGCGGGTGGAACCGAGGCCGCGCGCGAGTTCCACCGCTTCGGTGCCGGTGCGGACGGCTTCGTCGAAATCGCCCTGGAGCGCGTGGTTCTGCGCGAGCATGATCAAGGTGAGCGCCAGGCTGCGCGACATTTCGGCGCCGTAGCCGCCGACGGCCTCGCGTAGCCGCGCGATCGCCGCGTCGCTGTGCCGGGTGGTGGCCGTCCTGGCCAATTCGGTCAGGACGGTCCCCCGCATCGCGGCCATGTCCGTGGTGCCGAAGAAGGCTTCCCAGGGGCGTGGCGCCGCCCAGGTGTCCGCGCTCTCGAACTGACGTTCCGCCCGGTTCAGGCTCGCGAGAGCGGCGCGCTCGTCGCCGGCCTTCGCCAGCGCCCACGCCTCGTTGATCGTCAGGATCGCCTGTGCCCGCGCGGAACCGGAGCGGTGGGCGGCGGCCCGGCCCTGCCGGAGATGGCACAACGCGCCTTCGATGTCGTCATGGTGCAGCGCCAGCCTGCCGAGGCGATAACAGATGTTGGCCATGAGATCGTCGTTGCCCGCCGCGGCGGCGAGTCCGAGCGCGCGGTCGAACCGGAGCCGCGCCGGAACGCGGCGGCCGATGTCGAATTCCGTCCAGCCGAGCAGATTGTGCAGATCGGCGAGCACGGTCAGCAATCGTGGCCGGAGCCCGGCGGGGACCGCGCCCCAGTTGAGCAGCAGGCTGACCGACTTCACGACACGCACCGCGTCGTGGGAAAAGGCGCCGCCCTGCCGATAGTCCAACGCGCGCAGGGTATCGACCGCGTTTTCGAGACGTTCGACTTCCGCGATACCGATACGGCCGGTCGTTGTCATGAACTCACCTCACGCAAGTCATGGCTCGGTCCACGGCTACCCGGTGTCGGTGCGGTCGAAACCGGCCGTCACTCGCCGGGGTACTTGATTTGACCCGTTCCAAAGACGCTCTTATCGTCCTTGGTGATGTCCGACTTCGAGGCACAGCTGCGAGCGGTTTCGCTGCGCGTGACTCGGCCCCGGCTGGCCGTGCTCGCGGCGCTGCGCGATCATCCGCACGTCGACACCGAAACGGTGATCACCCTGGTGCGGGCCGACCTGCCGACGGTCTCCCACCAGGCGGTGTACGACGTGCTGCGAGCGCTCACCGAAACCGGTCTGATCCGGCGTATCCAGCCCGCCGGCGCGCTCGCCCGTTACGAGACCCGGGTGGGGGACAACCATCACCATGTCGTGTGCCGTTCCTGCGGTGCGATCGAGGACGTCGACTGCGCCGTCGGCCATGCCCCCTGTCTCACCGCTTCGGGCGATCACGGGTTCGTGATCGACGAAGCGGAGGTCGTCTACTGGGGCCTGTGCCCCGGCTGCGCGGCCGAACCTGTCCAGTGATGAATTCGCCTGCTCGGAAGGAAAGAAATGAGTGACAACCCGGAGAAGGGCTGCCCGGTGGCCCACGACTCCGTGACCGCGCACGGAAGCGAGAGCGAGAACCCGGCGATCGACTCGCCGACGCCGAAGACGGGTGGCCGCCCGCGCACCAACAAGGACTGGTGGCCCAACCAGCTCGACCTCTCGGTGCTGCACGCCCACTCGCCCAAGGCCAATCCGCTCGGCGAGGACTTCAGCTACGCCAAGGAGTTCGCGAAGCTGGACGTCGACGCGCTCAAACGGGACATCACCGAGGTGCTGACCACCTCGCAGGACTGGTGGCCCGCGGACTTCGGCCACTACGGCGGCCTGATGATCCGGATGAGCTGGCACGCCGCGGGCACCTACCGCATCCACGACGGCCGCGGCGGGGCCGGGGACGGCGCGCAGCGGTTCGCCCCGCTCAACAGCTGGCCCGACAACGCCAACCTCGACAAGGCGCGGCGCCTGCTGTGGCCGGTCAAGGAGAAGTACGGCCAGCAGATCTCGTGGGCCGACCTGCTCGTGCTCGCCGGGAACGTCGCGCTGGAGTCGATGGGGTTCAAGACGTTCGGCTTCGGTTTCGGCCGGGTGGACACCTGGGAGCCCGAGGAGATCTTCTGGGGCCCGGAAGACACCTGGCTGGGTGACGAGCGCTACGCGAGCGACACCGAGATGGTCCCCGACGTCGGCGCGACCGAGATGGGGCTCATCTACGTCAACCCCGAGGGGCCGCGCGGCAACGCGGACCCGGCCGCGGCGGCGCATTTCATCCGGGAGACCTTCGCCCGGATGGCGATGAACGACGAGGAGACCGTCGCGCTCATCGCCGGTGGGCACACCTTCGGCAAGACCCACGGCGCGGGCGACGCCGATGCCCACGTCGGCCCGGAGCCCGAAGCCGCCCCGCTCGAGACGCAGGGCCTCGGCTGGCTGAGCACCCACGGCAGCGGCAAGGGCGCCGACACGATCACCAGCGGGCTCGAGGTGACGTGGACGGACAAGCCGACGCAGTGGAGCAACCGGTTCTTCGAGATCCTCTTCGGCTACGAATGGGAGCTCACCACGAGCCCCGGCGGCGCCAAGCAGTACGTCGCCAAGGACGCCGAGGCGATCATCCCGGACGCGCACGACCCGGCCAAGAAGCACAAGCCGACCATGCTCACCACGGACCTGGCGCTGCGCGTCGACCCGACGTACGAGAAGATCTCGCGCCGCTTCCTGGAGAACCCGGACGAGTTCGCCCTCGCGTTCGCCAAGGCCTGGTACAAGCTGCTGCACCGCGACATGGGCCCGGTCAGCCGCTTCCTGGGACCGTGGGTGCCCGAGCCGCAGCTGTGGCAGGACCCGGTGCCGGACGTCGACCACGAGCTCGTGGGAGACGCCGGCATCGCCGCGCTCAAGGCGAAGGTGCTCGAATCCGGGCTCACGGTCGCGCAACTGGCCGGCACGGCGTGGGCGGCCGCGGCGAGCTTCCGGTCCACCGACAAACGCGGTGGCGCCAACGGTGCCCGGATCCGCCTGGCGCCCCAGCGTGACTGGGAGGTCAACCGGCCGGAGCAGCTCAGGAGTGTCCTGGAGACGCTGGAAGGCATCCAGCGCGAGTTCAACGACGCCGGTGGCGCCAAGATCTCGCTGGCCGACCTGATCGTGCTGGCGGGCACGGCCGCCGTCGAGAAGGCCGCGCGCGACGCCGGGACCGAGGTGAGCGTGGCGTTCCACCCCGGCCGCACCGACGCCACGCAGGAGGACACCGACGTCGAGTCGTTCGCGCTGCTCGAACCGCGCGCCGACGGGTTCCGCAACTACCTGCGTCCCGAGGAGAAGCTGCAGCCGGAGGTCCTGCTCGTCGAGCGCGCGTACATGCTCGACCTGACCGCCCCGGAGATGACCGTCCTCCTCGGCGGCCTGCGTTCGCTCGGGATCACCGCCGGCGACACCCGGCACGGCGTCCTCACCGACCGGCCCGGCGTGCTCAGCAACGACTTCTTCACCAACCTGCTCTCCCCGGGCACCAGGTGGAAGGGGTCGGAGACCGAGGAGAACGTGTACGAGATCCGCGACGTCGCCACGGACGCCGTGAAGTGGACGGCCACCCCGGTCGACCTCATCTTCGGCTCGAACTCGCAGCTGAGGGCGCTGTCGGAGGTCTATGCGGGGCAGGCCGGGCGCGAGCGGTTCGTCGCGGACTTCGCCAAGGCGTGGACCAAGGTCATGGAACTGGACCGGTTCGACCTCGCCTGACTCCACGGCGGCTCACGCCGGCGATGTCGTGAAGGGCCCCTTCACTACCTTGAGGGTAGGGAAGGGGCCCTTCACGGATCGGTGTCGAGCTCCGTATGCCGGTCGGCCAGGGTGCGGGCGACTTCGGCGAGTTTGACGTTGAGGTCCTGGGAGGTCCGGCGCAGCAGGTCGAAGGCCTCGTCGGCGGTCAGGCCGCGGCGTTGCATGAGGATCCCTTTCGCCTGCCCGATGACGTCGCGCGATTCGACGGCCCGCCGGAGATGGCTCGCCTCCAGATCCGCCCGGCTCACGGCGTTGGTGGTCGCGAGCGCGAGTGAGCCATGGGTGGCCAGAAGGAGCGCGGTGTCCTGGGCCCGGGAGTCGAGGGCGCCGGGGCGGTGGCTGTAGATGTTCAGCGCGCCGGGCATCCTGGGCGGGTTCGCGTCGGGTATCAGCAGGGTGGACAGGATCGCGGTGTAACCGTGCCGCACGGCCGCCGCGGAGAATTCCGGCCACCGCTTCTCCGCCTTCAGGTCCTCACTGCGGGTGTACCCGGGGCTTCCGCTGTCGGCCGTATCGACGCAGGGTCCCGTTCCGGCGCGGTACTGCACCTGGTCGAGTTCCAGCGCCACCTCGCCGGTCGAGACAGGGGTGTGAAAGGTCCCGTCCGGGGCGCGGAGGGTGACCGATACCAGATCCGCGCCCGGCACCACCCGGTACGCGGCGGCGACGATCTGTTCGAGGACTTGAGCGGGCGTCGAAGCGGCCAGCAGCAGGCGAGTGAGTTCGACGAACAGCCCGGCCAGCGGCCCCGCCGCGTTGTACTCGCCGGAGCCGAATTCGTCCTTGTCGCGCTGCCACAGTGCTTCGTTCGCCATCAGCTGACCATCCCTGTCGGGTTCGGTGTCCCTCGACGGATACCCGGTGGCGCCGTCGGCCAACCGGCGGCCGTCCAGTCCTTTGTGGACTGTTCTACGGGTCGACCCGCTTGCGCAGAAGGCAGAACACGTTTCCTTCGGGATCGGCGAGCACGTGCCACGACTCTTCCCCCGTCTGGCCGACGTCGGCGGGCCGTGCCCCGGCGGCGAGCAGCCGCTCCAGTTCGGCGTCCTGATCGCGGTCGGTGGGGTTCACGTCGATGTGCAGGGGGAGTTTGCCGGGTTTCGGATCGTCACTGCGGCTCAGGATCAGAGTGGGCTGAGGACCGCCGAAGCCGACGCCGGGAGGGCCGATCTCGATGTCTTCGCCTTCTTTGCCGATCTCGACGTATCCGAGCACTTCGCACCAGAACGCCGCCATCCGGACCGGATCGGCGCAGTCGAGGATGAGTTCGGTGATACGGCAGGCCATCCGGCGAGGATAGCCCGGGGATTCGGCGCATGGATCCGTGCGGAGGGGGTATCCGAGGACGTCGAGTTGATCCCGAACCGAGGAGCTGGCCGTGGCGGGCGATGTCGTGGACTTGATCATGCAGGACCATCGCGAGGTGGAACGGCTGTTCCACGAACTCGAGCGGCATCCGGAGAAGCGACCGCTGCTCGTCCCGGTGCTCTCGTCGCTGCTCACCGCGCACAGCCGTGCCGAGGAGGCCGAGGTGTACCCGGCCGCCAAGGGCGAGGCGGACGAGGCCGAAGACGTCGCGCACGGTCAGAAGGAACACGCCGAAGCCGAGCGGCTGCTCGCCGAGCTGAACGCGACCGAGCCTGAGTCGAAGCGGTTCGAGAAGGTGCTCTCCGACCTCGTCGAGGCTGTCACGCATCACGTGAAGGAAGAGGAATCCACCGTCCTGCCGAAGATGCGGCGCGAACTGAACGAAGCGCGGCGGCGCGAGCTGGGGGAGGCCTTCGTGAGCAGCCGGACTTCGCATCTCGGCGACCGTCCGGGTGAGGCCACCAAGCGGGAGCTGCTGACCCAGGCGCGCAACGCGGGCGTGACGGGTGCTTCGAAGATGGACAAGGACGAGATCGCGCGCGAGGTGGCCAAGTCCTCCTGACCTCCCGGCGCGACGGTTGCGGACGGGGGCGCACGCTTCTACCGTCGATGGATGGCGATCGACTCCGAAGCCGGGCAGGCCGCTCCTCTCATCGTCGTCGAGACGGCCCGCTCCGAGGAAGCCATCACCGTCGAGGTGGCGGGCGACATCGACGTGTCGACCAGCCCCCGGCTCCGGACCGAGCTGTTCGATCTGCTGGCGGACGGCCCCCGGACCGCCGTGATCGACATGACCGGCGTCGGCTTCTGCGATTCCTCGGGTCTTTCCGTGCTGGTGCAGCTGAATCGTCACTGCCAGGAGGCCGGGATCGACCTGAGTTTCGCGCCCTCAAAGGTCGTACGCCGGGCCATCGAGCTCACCGGGCTCTTGCCGACGTTGAAAATGGCCGCCGGCTAGGGATGGTGGGATGAAGGCTCCCTTCGTCGCGTCTAATGCGGTGAAAGGAGCCTTCGGCCCTGGTCAAGCGCGGGTCGTGAGTGGCGTTTCGGGTTAGAACCCGAAAC
>NZ_JBIWKX010000016.1:0-63369 GCF_044765885.1 Amycolatopsis sp. NPDC102389 | reverse complement strand
GCCGGGAGGCGTGGGGGGGGGGGGGCGCCGCGCCCCCCCCCCCCCCCCCCCCCCCCCCCCCCCCCCCCCACCCGCACCGACCATGCCACGTTTGCCTTACCCCTCAATAACCCCACTTGCCACTCACGACTCCACGGAAAACCGGTCATGCAAGCATCAAACGGACATTCGGCCACCAGAAGCGATCCTATGTGGACAGTCAAGGTGCGGCAGGGTGCCTTCGGCGCCGGTGCCTCGCGCCGAAGGCACCCTGCTCGTGGTCTCGCCACTCACGACGCTGTCGATCAAGTGACGACGCGCACCGTGCCCAGCTCGGGATCCGCGGCGTCGTAGATGAACATGCCCGTCCGGACGCCGGTGCGGAGATACTCGACGATCGCGCCGGTGAACACCTCACCGGGAGCGATCGCCGGAACCCCAGGCGGATAAGGGCTGATCATCTCCGCGCTGACGCGTCCCTCGGCCTTGTCCAGCGGCACGTGCTCGGCCTCGGCGAAGAACGCGTCGCGGGGCAGCATCCGCATTTCCAGCTCCAGCTCCGCCCCGGAGGGCAGGTCGACCGGCGGCCGTCGCTCGAAGTCATGGTCCGTCAGCTCCCGCAAGCCGTGCAGCAGGGCCGAAACGGTGTCCTCGTCGTCGGCGTGGGTGATCTGCACCGCGATCCGCCGGTGATCGGACAACCCCGTGTGCAGATGGCGTTCGGCGAGGTGGTCGGCCGCCTGGTAGCCGGTGATGCCGAGCCCGGCGACGTCGACCACGATCTTGAGGGGGTCGTGTTCGAAGGCCAGCGGGTGGAATTCGTCCGCCATGGCGTGCAGACCGGACATGCCTTCGATCTCTTCGCGGACTCGGGCGGCCAGCGACAGCGCCCTGCTCAACAGTTCTCCGCCGTGTTCGGCCATCTGCCTGCGCCAGCCGTCGAGCGAGGCGAACAGCAGGGCGGAAGTGCTCGTGGTGCCCAGCAGGTCTTCCCTGGACTTCAGCAGATCCGGGGAGATCCGGTCGCCCCGCAGATGGAACACCGACGCCTGTTCGAGGCCGCCGCCCATCTTGTGCGTGCTCGTGACGCACAGATCGGCCTCCCCGTCCATCGCCCAGGTCGGCAGGTCGTCGTGAAACGGGTAGTGCGCGCCCCACGCCTCGTCGACGATCAGCGGCTTGTCCGCGGCGTGCAGAACACGCGCGACGCCCCGGATGTCGGCGCAGGTGCCGTAGTCGGTCGGCGTGATCAGCAACATGCCTTTGACATCAGGGGCTTCCGCAAGCGCGGCCTCGGCCTCTTCGGGGCCAGGAGGATGCGCCAGATGAAGAGCTTCGTCGTACCGGGGGCGGACCCAGACCGGGTGCACGCCGCTGATCACCAGACCGGCTACGACCGATTTGTGAGCGTTGCGGGACACCAGCAGCCGTTCGCCGGGGCCGGCGACGGCGAGCATGGCGCTCTTGACCGAGAGTGAACTTCCGCAGGTGGAGAAGAAAGTGTGCTCCGCGTCCACGGCGTCGGCCATCAGCTCCTGTGCCCGGCTGAGGACGCCGCGTGACATCCGGCGGTCGTCCAAACCGTTGAGGGTGAGCAGATCCGACGCGAACGCGTCGTGGCCGAGCAGGTCCAGGACGCGCGGATCCGCACCACGGCCTTGTTTGTGCCCCGGTGGAGTGAAGGCCAGCCCGCCCACGCGGCGGTAGGACTCGATGGCTTCCAGCACCGGTGCGCGCGAGTGGTCCATCCTGCCCCCGATCAGCGGCCGAGCGCGTTCTGCAGTTCCTTCTTGGTCATGCTGGACCGGCCTTTGATGTTGCGCTTCTTCGCCTCGTTGTAGAGCTGGTCCTTGGTCGGCCCGCCGGGACCCTGCCGGTTGCCGGACCGTTTCCCGCCGCGCTTCTGCGGCGAGGTGTCCTTGGTCGAACTCTTGCTCGCCGTCTTCGATTCACCCGATTGCGCGCGGTTCTTGTTGACCGTGCGCGCCGCGATCTCCTCGGCGCGGCCGGTGCTCGCGCCGCGTTTCTTCTGCGACGACTTGATGTGCTCGTACTGACGTTCGCGTTTGTCGCTCCAGCTCTGCTCAGGCACGGCTCCTCCTTCGTCGTGAACCGCGATTACCCCCTCGGACGGCCGGTGAATCGAAAGATCACCCATCCAGGTGCGGGCCGATGTTTGCGCCGGCTACTTTCCGGGTATCAGTCCGGTAACGAACGGATCCTGTAGTCCACAAGGGACGGAGGTTACTTCGATGAGCGCGCCGTTCCTCATGGAAGGCGTAGACCGGCCCGTCTCAACGGAGCCGGTGCTGCCCGCCCCTCGGGACCGCCGGGCGCGGCGGAAGGACGACTACGCGCATTGCCTTCCCTGGTTCGACGAGCTGGCGGCGTTGCCCGACGGCCATCCGGACCGGCGGCGGGTGCGTGACCGCCTGATCCTCGAACTGCTGCCGATCGCCGAGCACATCGCCGTCCGGTTCAGCGGACGGGGCCAGCCGCGGGAAGACCTGATCCAGGTGGCGCGGATCGGCCTGATGAAGGCCGTCGACCGGTTCGATCCCGGACAGGGCGGGGATTTCCTGGCGTACGCGGTGCCGACCGTCATGGGCGAGGTGCGGCGGTTCTTCCGCGACACCGGCTGGGCGGTGCACGTCCCGCGCGGGATGCAGGAACTGCGCACCCGGCTTACGCGGGCGACCACGGAACTGACCCAGACGCTCGGCCGCGCGCCGACCCCCTCCGAACTCGCCGAGCGGCTCGACGTGGACGTCGACACCGTCCGGGAAGGCCTGCTCGCCGCGAACAGCTACCAGACTTCGTCCCTGGACCGGCCGGTCAACGACGGCGAGAGCTCGCTTCCCCTGGCCGATGTGATGGGGGAACTGGATTCCCGGTTCGAGCACATCGAGGATCGGCACACCGTGCTCCCGCTGCTCCGGCGGCTGCCGGAACGGGAGCGGGCGATCGTCGCGATGCGGTTCTTCGACGGGATGACCCAGTCGCAGATCGCCGAGCGCGTCGGTATCTCCCAGATGCACGTTTCCCGCCTGCTCGCGAAGATCCTGCAGGATCTGCGGGGCAGGCTCAGCGCCTGAACAGCCTCCCGAGCCCCGGGCGGACCGGTGGGGTGCCCAGCGCGCGCAGGGCATCCCAGAGAGTGACCGCGGTGGCCGTCAGCACGGGTTTGCCGAGGCTGGTTTCGAGGTCTTCCAGCAGCGGTGTCGTGTGCAGGGCCGTTTCGGGAATCAGTAGCGCTTCGGCCTCGTCGTGGTCGGCCGCGGCCGCCAGTTCGGCGATGCGGTGGCGATCCCACGTCGCGAGGGCTCGATCCGAAGGCGCGTCGGCGGAGACCGTGTGAACGGTGACGACTCCCGCCTCCGCAAGGAAATCGGCGAAAGTCGCGGTCGTGTCGCGGTGATAGACCGAGGCGAGTGCCACTCGGCCGGCCCGCAGGTGGGTCAGCGCGGTGAGGTACGCCAACGACGTACTGCGTGCGGGAACGCCGAGCCGTTCGCCGAGCACGCTCGCCTGTTCGCGCGCGCCGTCGAGGCCGCGTGTGAAACTGCAGCTGGAGCACGCCCAGCTGACCACATCCGGCGTCTTGTCGAACCGTGCGGCGGCCGAGAGCCTGTCCGGCTCCCCGAGTTCACGGACGGCTTCGTGTTTCCCGGCCGGATCGAGTTCGTCGACCCGGCCGATCTTCTCGCCCCACGGGACGTAGGCGAAGTCCACGGCGAGGGCGGGATCCAGTTTTCCCGCCAGGGCGAGGAAATCGTCCTCGCCGCAATCCCGCGTCGGGTACAGCAGGCCGATCCGGGGCACGGCTCACTCCTTCCAGGTCGACGCCCTTCGGAAGTACCCGACGCGAGCCGCGGCTACTCGTTCACGGCGGGCAGGGCGCCGAACTCCGGCGGGGTGAGCTGCCCGACGCTGTGGTCGTCCTCGCGAACGGCCCGGACGAAACGCACGACCTCGGCGGGCCGCGGGGTGCCGGATTTCCCGCCCAGATAGCGGAGGACGATGAGGTCCTCGCCGGAATGGGTCTCGATCGCCACGGCCCAGCCGTGGGCTTCGTCCCACAGCAGGGCGACGTCGCGCTCCGGATGGGTGGCGAGCCGTTCGTCGAGCGCGACATACGCCGAGACCGGGTCGTCGAGGTCGACGGTGCAGGATTCGAGGCCGATGCCGAGCGCCTCGGTGACTTCGGCGAGATAGCCCCACACGGCGTCACGGGTGTGCGGGGAGTGGACACGCATGGTGAGCAACGAGGACTTCCCTCCCTTCCCCGGTCTCGTCCGGTGCGGGCACCGACGGCCCGCACCGGACGAGACACTCAGGCCTGGATCTCCTTGCGGTCGGACGTCGTACCGGTGATCTCGATGCGCCGCGGCTTGGCCTTCTCGGCGATGGGGATGCGCAGGGTCAGCACGCCGGCTTCGTATCCGGCGGAGATGTGGTCGGTGTCGAGGGCGTCGCCGAGGAACAGCTGGCGGGAGAAGACACCGAGCGGGCGTTCGGAAACCTGCATCTGGACGTCGTTGCCGGGCGCGGGCCGCCGCTCCGCCTTGACCGTCAGGACGTTGCGTTCGACGTCCAGCTCGATGGCGTCCGCGGCCACACCGGGAAGGTCGAAGCAGACGACGAACTCGTCGCCCTCGCGGTAGGCGTCCATCGGCATGGTGGCCGGCTTGGACCAGGTCCCCGGGGTCGCGGTGCCGAACATCTGCTGGGTCAGCCGGTCGAACTCGCGGAACGGGTCGGTGCGCATCAACATCGGGTTCCACCTCCTGGGTTCGTTGTCTCTGGTGTCAACACGCACTACTGTTCTAACATGTCATCGAAACGATGACAACCGCCGAGTCGTCGAGAGGATGACATGAGGGACGAAGACCCCGCCCGGACAGTGCGTGCCGTGCGCGATGTCGTGGCTGAGGCACGCTCCGGCGTTTCGGAACCGGAACGGCTCCTGGCGGCTTTGGTGGCGCTGAAAGAGGTGCGGGAACAGCTGGCCGCGTGGGAGCCGGAGCTGATCGCGGCGGCTCGCGCGGGCGGGACCAGCTGGACCGCGCTCGCCCCGGCGTTGGGGGTCGCGAGCCGTCAGGCGGCGGAGCGGCGATTCCTGCGGCTGCGGCCGTCCGACGGCGGTGAGAGCACGGGTGAGGCGCGGGTAGACGCGGAACGTGACCGGCGGGCGGGTGACCGCGCGGTCGCCGAGTGGGCGCGGCGCAATTCGGCGATCCTGCGGCAGCTCGCCGGTCAGGCGGGCGCGCTGCCCGGGTTGAACGCCAAGGCCAGGGAGAGCGCCGACAGGCTGAGCGCCGTGCTCGGCGAGGACGACGTCACCGGGCTCCTCGCCCCGCTGGCCGACCTGCGCGCCCATCTGCCCCGCGAGCACACCGGATTCGCCGAACGGCTCGGGGAGATCGGCATGCACACCGAGCAGGTCCGGCGGGACGCCGTCGACGACCGGCGGGATCGCCAATCTTCACGGTGACGCGGGTGTGAAACCGGTGTGGCGCGGGTATCCGCCGCTGTCCGCCGAGCAACCGGGAGGTCTTTCCGATGCTGGTCCGACCCGATACCCCGCCGGCCGACGTCGTCGGGCTGGCGCTGAAAGTGCTTGCCGCGCAAGGACTGCGCGGGGAGGCCGCCCGTGCGGCCCTCGAGGCGATGGCGCGGGAACGGGGCCTGCCGGTCAAACGGTGCGCCGCGCTCATCGTGGCGGCCGTCGATGGCCGGGTGAACTGACCTCTCACCGAGTCCGTGAAGGCCTCCTTGAGGGACCCAAAGTCCCTCAAGGAGGCCTTCACGGACTTGAGCCGGGACCAGCGGCCAGTGTCTACTGGCAGGCTTCGCAGTCCGGGTCGTCGATGCGGCAGGCGGCGCCGTCGGTCAGCGGGAAGTCGAAATCGTCGAGCGCGGGGACGGCCAGAGCGGTCTCTTCCGGCGTGGCGGTGGCGGACATGTCTCTCCCTCGGTATGGAACGGGTCTTACTTCTCTGTAGCGCTGAAGATCGCCGGTCATTCCGTGACCCGCGCCACAGCGGCTCAGGCCGTCCGGAACAGCGTCTCCGCGTCGTCCACCGCTTTCGCGAGGGCGCCGGGATCCGCGCGCAAACCGGCGAGGATCGTGTCGATCTCGCGCAATCCCGCGCGCCCCAGCAGCCGTTTCTCGTTGGTGACCCACTCGCCGCGGGCCGCGAGAACCGCGTGCGCCGTCTCCATGGCGGCGGTGGCCAGCGCGCCCGCGACCTCCGTGGCCTGCCCGCGGGGGACGAAGGCGCCGCGGGTGTAGCGCAGCGTCAGTTCGGCGCGGCCCCGCCACATCCCCGGAGCCGTCTCCCGCAACGCTTCCGGGTAGTCCGGCCGGGGCAAGTCGCCGCGCAGCACGCGGTTGACCGCGAGTTCCGCGACGGGCAGGTAGCTCGGGACACCCGCGAGGTGGAACATCAGCGGCTCCCAATGGAACCGGCCCTGCCGTGCTTCGGCGAGATGGTGTTCGACGGCGTCGAGATCGCGGTAGTGGACGTCGACCTGCCTGCCGTCGATCGTGAGCCAGGCGCCGCCGTTGAACACACCGCCGCCCCAGGCGCCGATCTCGGAGACCTCGCCGTCCCAGCCGACGGAGCGCAGGTCGGCCGGATCGAAGCCGCCGCGGTAGTAGACGGCGAAATCCCAGTCGCTGCCGGGACCGTGGGTGTCCTGGGCGCGGGATCCGCCGAGGGTGACGGCGTGCACGGCGGGCAGTGCGGCGAGGCTGTCGGCCACGTGGGCAAGGAAGGTGTCGTCGTTCATGGCGTGAAGATCGTAAGGCCGTGCCCCGCGTGGGAGCGACATGTTTTGAGCGCGCGAGCCCGTATCCGCGCCCGTACGCTCGAACGATGACCACGATCCCGGGAAGATTCCGCGCCCCGCTGGCGTTCCTTCCGTTCCTCGCGGCGGTCGCGGTGGTGGCGGTCGTCGGCGGGCTCGCCGCGGCCGACGCTCGCTCTGTCTACAGTGGACTGGAACTGCCGTCGTTCGCGCCGCCCAGTTGGCTCTTCGGTCCGGTGTGGACGGTCCTGTATCTCGCGATCGCGGCGTCGGGCTGGCTGTACTGGAAATCCGGCGGCGAACGTCGGGCCCTGGCCTGGTACGCCGGACAACTGGTCCTGAACGCCGCTTGGACGCCGCTGTTCTTCGCGGCGGGCGCGTACGGCGTCGCATTGGCGGACATCGTCCTGCTCGACGTCGCGGTCGTCGTCACCGCGCTGTACTTCCGCCGGTCGTCCCGGGCCTCGGCCGCGTTGCTGGTGCCGTACCTCGCCTGGACGCTGTACGCGACCGCGCTCACCGCCGCGATCGTCGTGCTCAACTGATCCCGATCGGCAGCGTGGCGGCCACTCCCTTGGCGTGCCTGCCGTCGAGCCGGTCCAGCGTGATCCCGCCCCGGCGGGCGGCGAGTTCCAGGTCCCGCACCGCGTGGTCCACCGCGTGTGCCCCCGCGGCCGCGATCCGGATCGCGGCGCTGACGCGGGGTTCGGTCTCGGCGGCGCTCCGGCGCGCGGTCACGGCGAGGGTCACCGCGGATCCGGGAGCGGCGGCGAGCAGGCGGCGCGACAGATCCCCCGCGAGCGCCGGTGGGAGCGCGTCCCAGCCGTCGAGGCGGAAGGTCGCCTGGCAGATCGGCCCGCTGTGCCAGAACCGCCAGTCCTCGCGGATCCGCGCCCGGCCCGCCGTCACGTGCGCCAGCGACGCGAGCGTGCCGAGGACCTCGTTTTCGGTGAGTGCCTGCACCGGCAGGCCGCCGCGGCGAAGCTGCCGCCGCACGCGCCGGACCGTGTTCCCGAGTGCCTGCCGCATATCGGCGTCGTGGTGGACGTCGACGGTGCGCAGGGCCTGCAGCGCGACCCAGCCCCGCGGCGGCCGGGAGCGGTCGGCGCCGATGTGGTGGATGACCTGTGCGGCGACGTCCAAGCTCTGCTCGAGCGACGGCGGCAGCAACGACAGCGGCGACGGCATCGGCTGCTCTCGGGCGGCGGATTTCGGTTGCAGCACAGCGGTGACCCCGTCGGCGCGGCTGACCATGAACACCGTCTCGTCGCCGATCTCGCCGGTGATCCCCGTCGCCTCCGGCGAAAGCAGGTGCAGCAGCGCCCGGCCCGCCTCGCCCGCGTTGCGGAGATCCCGGTCGCGGTCGCGGGTCAGGTAACCCGACGCCGAACCGAGCCACGCGTAGAGCCAGCGTCCGCGAATCCGCACGGCGGTCAGCGCGAGGACCACCACGGCGGCGGTGACCACCGCGGCCGCCAGCGGCCAGGGCCGCCCCGCCACCAGGACGAGCGCGACGAGGACGAGTTGCCAGCAGACGATCTGCGCCACCCCGATCCCGCCGAACCGGCCGGGCCGCCGTCCTCGTGCGGGCGACGGCGGATTCGGCTGCGGCGGACCGGACATCGGGGCGGGAACGGGCGTCGCGGCGGACCATCGCGGCCGCTGCTCCGCCTGCCGAGCCGCGGTGAGCGCGGCCAGCGCCGCCTCCCGTGCGGCGGCCCGCGCGGCGGGCGCGGCGTAGGCGAGCGGATCGGCTACGGGCTGGGCCCGCGGTACGGCCGGGGCGGCTTGGGGAAGCGGCGGAGGCGGTACGGGGTACCGCCCGTCCGTCCTCGCCGCGCCGAGATCGGTCATCTTCCTGCCTCCTCGAACCGGGTCGTCTCAGCGTGCCCGGCGAACATGAGGTTTCGATGACACGGCGTCCGCGAGCCCGAGACAGGCTGTTTCATCGAAATTTCATGGTGGCTCTCTAGCTTGATCGCGTGAACACCGACGAGCGGGGCACGAAGCGGTTCAGCGTGGTCGCCAGGACGAGAATGGCCGTGGCGCTGGTGGTCGCGGGCTGCCTGGCGCTCGTCGGCCTGGCCGTGACCGGACAGGCGGCGACCCCGGAACGGCTGGAATTCGTCCAGGTCGGCCACTGGGTCTACAACGACGCCGCCCAGTCCGCGTTCCACGTCGACGGCTCGACGAACCGCGTCGACGCGCGCGCGGACGTGCCCGGCGCGAACGGCAGCCAGGTCGCGCAGGGGGACGGTTCCGGTTACGTGGTCGAGCGGAACCGCATCACGGAGTTCGACAAGGCGACCTTGAGCGTGGCCGAGTCGTTGCCGCCGCCCGCGCCGGAAACGCCGTTCGTGATGGAGATCGCGGGCGGTCCGTACCTGGTCTACCGCAACGCCGGGCAGATCGTGCGCCTCGGCGACCCGGCCGCGACGGTGCCCGCAGGGGGGCCACTGTCCCGGCCGGTCGCGACCACCGACGGAACGGTGTGGGCGCACCGCGTCGACAACGGCGCGATCTGCGATCTGCCCAAGGGCGCCGCCGTGATGACCTGCCCCGCGCAGCTCCCGCCCGGGCACGGGGGCGGGCTCACGCTGGTCGGCGACCGTCCGGTCGTGCTCGACACCACCGGCGACAGCCTCCACCGGGTCGGCCCGGACGGGCTCGGGGAAGCCCTTCCGCTCGGCATCAAGCTCTCGCCGTCGGCACAGGTCGCGAACAGCGCCGTCGGCGACCGGCTGGCCATCGCCGACCCCGAGCGCAACCAGCTCCACCTCATCGACATCAGCGGCCTCGACCAGGATCACCCTTCCGCGAAGCCGATTTCGGTCGAGCTGACCAAGGGCAGCCGGTTCAACGGCCCGCTCTCGTCCTCGAACGTCGTCGCCATGGTCGACGAGACCCGCGGTGAGGTGCTGACCTACGACGCCGACGGCAAGCTCAAGTCCACCGCGAAGGTGCCCGGTCAGGGCACCCCGCCGAGGCTGGCGAAGGGCGAGGACAACCGGATCTACGTCGACAGTTCCGACGGCTCGCACGTGCTGGTCGTCAACGGTGACGACGGCACGGTGGTCGACGTCGATGTCGACAAGGCGGCCAACACCCAGACGGCCGGCGCGCCGTCGGCCGATCCGGAACCGTCCGGCGAGCAGCCCGCGCCGCCGCAGCGGCAGGAGGCGCCGCCGAACACCCAGCAGGCGCCCCCGCCGGTGGCGAAGGCGACTCCGCCCGGCGCGCCGAGGAAGGTGAGCGCGAGCTCGGGTGACGGCTCGATCAAGGTCTCGTGGAGTCCGGCGGCCGACAACGGCGCGCGGATCACCGCCTACCGGGTGACCTGGACCGGCGGTTCGACCCGGGTGGACGGCTCGTCCCGGGGGACGACGATTTCCGGGCTGACCAACGGAACCCCGTACGTGGTCACCGTGATCGCGGAGAACTCGGCGGGCATCGGGGCCGGCGCCAGCGCCAAGGCGGTCATCCCGGGACCCGCGAACCGGCCCGCCGGGGCACCGGCCGTCACCGCGAACGCCACCGCCGACGGCAAGGTTTCGGTGAGCTGGACCCAGCCCGACCTCCGCGGCGGCACGCTGGTGCACTACCTGGTGAGCGTGACGGGCAAGGGCCAGCGCACGGTTTCGGCCACGTCCGCGGAGTTCACCGGGGTCACCGGCACCGCGACCGTCACGGTCCGCGCGGTGACGAAGTTCGGTTCGGGGGCCACGCTCAACGGCGCCACCGGCAGCCGGAAGGTCACCGTGCCGGTGCCGTCGGATCCGCCGACGATCACCATCACGGGTGTCCGGGTGGGAACCGGCCTGATCGTCGACGTCACGGCCAACGGCAAGGGCGCGCCGGCGACCTGCCAGGCGGAGTTCAACGGCGCCCGCTCGGCCTCGAAGGCCTGCTCCGGCGCCACCAGCCTGCCCATCAACAACGTGGTCTATTTCGGCGCCATCACGGTGACGGCCACCATCAAGACGTCCGGGGGGACAGGCACGGACAGCTGGACCGGCGTGCCCAGCGCGGGCGGCGGTGCCCCGGGAGGTGGCGGCGCCCCCGGTGGCTCGCTGATCTGGCTCGGGCCGATCGCGATGGTCGGCCTGCGCCGACGAAAGGAAAAGGAACTTCTGTGACGCTCACACCCAGGGTCGCCTTCGAGCAGATCGCCGAGAACGTGCAATCGGTGGTGCGCGGCAAACCGGAGGTCGTCCGGCTCACCGTGGCGGCGCTCTTCGCCGAAGGGCACCTGCTGATGGAGGACGTGCCCGGCGTCGGGAAGACGACGATCGCGCGCTGTGTCGCCGCCAGCATCGGCGGCCGGTGGAGCCGGATCCAGTTCACCCCCGACCTGCTGCCCGGCGACATCACCGGCGTGATGGTCTACCACCAGAACAACGAACGCTTCCAGTTCCACCCCGGCGGCATCTTCGCCAACGTGGTGCTGGCGGACGAGATCAACCGTGGCACGCCCAAGACACAGGCCGCGCTGCTGGAGGTGATGGCCGAACGCCGGGTCACCGTCGATTCGGTCGGCCAGGCGGTGCCGAGGCCGTTCCTCGTGGTGGCCACGCAGAACCCGATCGAGCTGGAGGGCACCTACCGGCTGCCCGAGGCGCAGCTCGACCGGTTCCTCATGCGGATTTCGGTCGGCTACCCGGATCTGGAATCCGAGATGCGGGTCGTGATGGGGGATTGCGCCGGGGTGACGCCGGACGAACTGAAGCCGGTGCTGAGCATCGCCGACGTCCAGTCGGTCATCGACGAGGTCCGGAAATCCCATCTGGCACCGGAGATCGTCAACTACGCGGTCCGGCTGGCCGCGGCGAGCCGATCGCATCCCGACGTCCGCTACGGCGCGAGCCCGCGCGGCAGCATCGCGCTGATCCGGGCGGCACAAGGGCTCGCGGCCACGTTCGGCCGCGATTTCGTCACCCCGGACGACGTCAAGGACGTCGCGCATCCGGTGCTCGACCACCGGCTCGTGCTGACCCCCGACGCCGAACTCAACCAGCGGCGGACCGCCGACATCGTCGACGAACTCCTGGGCGCGACGGCCGCTCCCATGGCCGCGATGGGGAGGTAGGCGTGCGGCTCACCCGCCGCGGCGTCATCGTGCTGGCCTTCGCCGCCGGGTTCTACGTACTCGGCGAACTGGCCGGGTACACGTTTTTCCGTGCCTTCGCGGGGATCGCGGCCGGCGCGGTGCTGATCGCGCTGGCCACCACCAGGTTCCGGCCGAAGGTGGAGATCGGCCGCACCGTCCAGCCGGACCGGGTCGAACGCGGGAAGCCCGCGCTGGCCTCGCTCGTCGTGCGCAACACCGGCGCGCGACGGCATGGCGGTTTCGCCGCGGCCGACGGCATCGGCGGCGAAACGCACGGCCTGCGGGTCCGCCCGCTCGCTCCCGGTGCCGAAGCGACGTACCACTACGAACTTCCGACGACGAAACGCGGGAAACTCCGGGTCGGCCCGCTCGTCGTGCACCGCCCGGACCTGTTCGACCTCGCGCGCGGCGACCAGACCGTCGGGAGCTCCGCGTGGTTGTGGGTGCACCCGCGACGGCACGCGGTGCGCGCGGCGCAGGCCGGACATCCGCGGCACCACCACGAAGGCCCGATCACCGATCCGCCGCTGCGCGGTTCGGCGGATCTGCGCGCGGTGCGGGAGTACGTCGTCGGCGACGAGGTCCGGCATCTGCACTGGAAGGCGACCGCCAGGACCGGACGGCTCATGGTGCGCGAGTACGCCGATCCCGCCCAGCCCCGGTTCACCGCCGTGCTCGACACGCGGCCCGCGTCGATGAGCCCGGCCGTTTTCGAAGAAGCCGTCGAGGTGGCGGCCTCCCTGTTCTACGCGTCGGCGTCGGCGGGGCAGCATTGCCGCTTCATCACCGCCGCGGGCGCGGACACGCCGACCGACAGCGGCGTGCGCGCCGCGAGGACACTGCTGGACGAACTCGCGCTCGTCACCCAGGACGCGGCGGACGACGCGCCGCTGCTGCCGTCGGCGCTGGCCGCCGCCGAACGCCCCGGCGGAGTGCTGGTGCTGATCACCGGCCCCGACGCCGATCTCGGTCACGCCGCCCGCTGGCGGCCCGACACCGTGGTCCGGCTCGGCGATCTCAGGCCGTCTGCGGGCTCCAGGGGCCTGATCGTCGCGGTCGACGCCGCCGGTGCCGCCGCACAGTGGAATTCCTTGGTGGCGAAGGCATGAGCGACCGATTCGACCGGATCGCGGTCGCCGCGCTGCTCGGCGCGACGGGGGTCGCCGGGCTGCTGTTCGCGCCCGTGTTCGGCTGGGCGGCGCTGCTCGTCCCGGTGCTCGTGGTCGTCGTCGTCGCGTACGGCTGCGTCGAACTGACCGCGAAGTTCCCCAAGCTGACCGCCTACCGGCCACTGCTCGTCGCGCTGCTCGGGCTGCTCGGCCTGATCGAGACCGTGCTGACGTCGACCACGCTCGCCTTCCTGCCGACCGGCGCTTCGGTGCAGGGGCTGGCGCGCGGCCTCACCGAAGGTTGGCGGCTCACGCTGCAGTCCACTTGGCCCGCGCGGCCGGTCCCCGAGCAGCTGCTGTTCGTCCCGCTGTCGGTGCTGCTCGCCGCCGTGCTCGGCGTGGAACTGTTGCTGCGCCTCAAGAAGCCGCTCGTGGCGCTCGTGCCCAGCCTGGCCGTCGCCGGGCTCGCCCAGGCGTATCAGGCGCTGACGGGGATCGTCGCGGTGGCGGCGGCGTTGGGGTACGCGCTGCCCGCCGGGCTCCTGCTGTGGTCGGGCCGCCGGGTCCGGTCGGTGAGCCGGGCCCCCGGCGGACCCCGGTTCTCCTGGCGGGTGACCGGTTCGGCGATCTGGCCCGCACTGTCCACTGTGGTCGCTCTCGTCGCCGGGGCGGCCGTGCTCGCCGCGCTCGACCCGGCCGGCCGCGATCCGTTGACGCTCAAGGACACCCAGGCCGCGCCACCACCGAGGAGCCGGCTCGGCAACCCGCTGGACGAGATCGCCCAGCGGCTCATCCGGCCGGGCGAGGAGGTGTTCCGCTACCGCGGTGACACCCCGGTCGACCAGTGGCGCCTGATCGTGCTGAACGGTTTCGACGGCGCGAACTGGCTGTCCGACTCCCGGCTCCGCCGGCTCGGCGCGGGTCTCGACGGCGCTCCTGGCGGCGCGGGAGGCACCGCCGAACTGAAGGTGCGCGGGCTTTCGGGGCCCTGGCTGCCGAGCCATCAGGATCTGACCGGTGTGGACGGTCTGACGCCGTTGGTCGACCAGTCCGCGGGCACCCTGATGCTGGAAACGCCGTCGACGGGCCCGGAACGGAACTACCGGCTCAGCTGGTCTTCACCCGAGATCGATCTCGGTTCCGGGGAGATCGACGCGCGTGCGCCGGGCGGGCTCGGCGGGCTCGGCACGGTGCCGCCCGACGTCGAGAAGGTGGCGAAGGACGCCGTGCGCGATCTGCGCCCGACGTTCCAGTCCGCGTTGCAGCTGGAACGCTTCCTCAGCACGAACTATCAGGTCGCGACGGGTACCGAGGAGCTGCCGACCGGGCATGGCTGGCCGCAGCTGAGGCATTTCCTGCTGGAGAGCAAGCGGGGGACGAGCGAGCAGTTCGCCGCCGCGTACGTCGTCCTGGCGCGGATGAGCGGTATCCCGGCCCGGCTCGTCGTCGGGTTCCGGGGTTCGGCCGAGACCGACGGCGGGATGCACGTCGTCCGCAACCGCGATGTCCTGGCGTGGCCCGAGGTCGCGGTCGCCGGTGCGGGCTGGGTGGCACTCGACCCGACCGCCGCGGCGGGCAAGGCGGAGCGGAGCCAGGCCGGCCCCGGCAAGGCGGTCGCCCGCGCGAGGGCCCAGCTGCCCGCCGAACAGCAACTGCGGCCGCCCCAGCTCCCGCCGGGCACGCCGTCGGACTCCGCCGAGGACCAGAGCGCCGACGCGGGAATGAGCTGGGGGTGGCCGGCGCTCGTCGCCGCGATCGTCCTTTTCGGACTCCTGTGGCTCTTCGGGGTTCCGGCGGCGAAGGTCGTTCGTGCCCGGCGGCGGCGTCGCCGATCCGGTGCCGAAGGCGTGCTCGGTGCGTGGGACGAGATCCGCGACCGGTTGCGCGCGCACGGCGTGCCGTTCCGGATCGGGATGACCCCGCGCGATCTCGCCGAATCGGCCGGATCGCTTGCCGGGGAAGGGATCCGCGAGCCGGTCGCCCGGCTGGCGAAGGTGCTGGACGTGACGCTGTGGTCCGGGGTACCGGTGGGGGACGGTGCCGTCCGGAGGGCGTGGCAGGAGGTCGGCGAGGTGCGCCGGGGGCTGGCCACCAGACCGTTCGCGGCTCGGGTGCTGGCGGCACTCGAGCCGCGGACCCTGGTGCCGATCAAGGGCCGTGAAGAGGGCTGAAGGGAGCTTTCCCCGCATGCCATGCGAGGAAAGCTCCCTTCGGCTCACGGGTTGCAGCGGGCGCCGCGGATCGAGACCGGCTCGGTGGTGTAGATGTGGCGGCCGTCGGTCGCCCTGAGCTGGAAGCAGTACCGGCGCGCCGGGTCGACGGGGACGTCCAGGCTGCGCTGACGGTGGGCGATGAGCTGTTTCGTCTCGAGCCGCTCGCCCGCCATGATCACGACGAAGTCCAGCTCGCCCTCCGCGGTCCAGCTCAGCTGCACGTGATCGCTCTGGTCCTGCGGCGGCGCGAGCGCCAGCTTGACGTCCGGCGCCGGCGCGGAAGCCGGTGCGGGGGAAGGGATCGCGGCCGCCACCGGGACGGCCTGCCCGCCGATCTCCGCCGGGCCGAGGACCAGCGGCAGCACCGCCAGCCCGGCGGCGAGCACCCCGGCGCCCGCCAGCGCGATGGGCTTCCACGGTAGTCCGCGCTCGGTTTTGAGCGGGCCGCTGAACTCCCGGATCAGGGTGCGGCCGCCCGGCGCCGGCGCCTGCGTCACCTGGACCGGCGGCGCCGGGGCCGCGTGGACCGGGGCGGCGGGCCGGTGAACTTCGGCGAAGTCGTCGAATTCGACCTCGGGCTCTTCTTCTTCGGTTGGCACGTCGGAGGAATCGCCGGTGACGACCTCGCCGCCCGGCCGGCTCAGCTTCGTGAACAACCGTGCCAGCGACGCGACGTCCTGTGGCCGATCGGCCGGTTCCTTGGCCAGCAAGCGCAGGATCGTGGCGGATAGTTCCCTCGGGACGGCCGGATCCTGGATCGGCGCGACCGGTTCTCGCAGCACCTGGAGGATCCGCTCGCCGGGCTGCTGCCCGGTGTGGCGGGGAAACGGCGGTGTCCCGGTCAACGCGACGTACAGCACCGCGCCGAGTCCATAAAGGTCGGACGCGGGGGAAAGCGTGTCGTCGCGCAGGGTTTCCGGGGCGGTGTACTCGACCGCGTACATCGGGTCGCGCGGGAATCGCCGCCGCAGGGCCACACCGAAGTCGGCGAGCACGAACTCGCCGGTGGCGCGGTACAACACGTTGTGCGGGCTCACTCCGCCGTGCAGGACGTCCGCGCCGTGCGCCGCGGCGAGTGCCGACGCGATCGCGGCGCCGAGGGCGAGCACGTCGGGAACACCCAGCCGGGTACCGGAATCCAGTACCCCGGCGAGTGAACCCGGGCACAGTTCGCGGCGGACACCGGACCGGCCGTCGGGATGGGTCAGGACGTCGTCGATCGGCAGGATCGAGCGCGTCGAGCGCACGGCGGCCAGCGCCTTCCGCTCGCGTTCGAGCCACGCGGAGGTCTCGCGGTCGAAGGTGCCTGGGAACATCTTGATCGCGAAGTCGTTGCCCGTGGCGGGATCCCTGCCCGCGTACACGGTCGCGATGGGGCCCTGGGCGAGCAGCCCTGTCTCGATGCTCATGACCCCATTGTCGCGCAAGAAGTCCGGATCCGGAGTACTTTCCCCGCGGCAGGTTCCTGCCGCCGGTGCCCGGCGGGCCGGTCGCTGGCCGACCCTTTTCCCATGCAGACTGCCGGCCTGGTCAGGGTCACCATCACCACTCCGCACCGGCGCATCGACATGGCGCTGCCGGAACACGCGTCCGTCGCCGAAATCCTCCCCGGCCTGCTCGCGCGGGCGGGCGAGGGAATGGCGGACGACGGTGTCGCCGGCGGCGGCTGGCAGTTGCGCCGCGCCGACGGGACCGCCTTCGATCTGGACCGGACGCTGGGCGCGCACCGGGTCCGGGACGGGGAGATCCTCCATCTGACGCCGCGCCGCGCCGAATGGCCGGAGCCCGAGTACGACGACCTCGTGGACGCGATCGCCACCGGTTCCGGTCGCACCGGCAAGGCCTGGGGGCCGCGGCACACGCGGCAGACCGGGCTGGCCGTCGGCGCGGTGGCGATGTCCTTCGGTCTGCTCGCGGTGCTGCGCGCCGGTCCGCCGTGGACGGCACCGGCGTCGTGGGCGCTGGCGGTCTCGGCGCTGCTGCTGGCCGCGGGTGTCCTGCTCGCGCGGGCTTTGCGCGACGCCGGGGCCGGGGCGGTGCTCGCCGCCGTCGCGCTCCCGTTCGCCTTCGCCGGCGGCGGTCTGCTGCTGGCGGGAGACGACCCGATCGGCGCGCTGTCCGCCGGGCACCTGTTGCTGGCGAGCGCGGCGCTGCTGCTCGCGGCCGTCGTCGGGCACCTGGGGGTGACCGCCGCGCCCGCCCTGTTCGCGGGGGCCGCCACCGTCGGCCTGCTCGGGGTGCTCGGCGGCTGGCTGGCCACCTTCGACGATCTCGCGGGCTACCGGTCTGCGGCGGTGATCGGCGGCGGGGTGCTCGTGCTCTCGACCACGTTCGCGCCGCTGGCGCTGCGGCTCGGCCGGGTGCCGATGCCGGTGCTGCCGCGGTCGACCGCGGATCTGGTCCGCGACGATCCCCAGCCGCCGCTGGACCTCGTGCACGCCGCCGTCGCCAGGGCGGACGCGCTGCTGACCGGGATGCTGGGCGGGGCGGCGATCGTCGCCATGTACTGCCAAGTGCAGCTGATCTCGAGCGACAGCGAGGCCGCGGTCGTCCTCGTCGCCCTGCTCGCGGCCGGATTCCTGGTGCGGGCACGGCTGTACCCGATCCTGCGGCAACGGTCGCCGATCCTGGTGACCGGGATCTTCGGCGCCGGTTGCCTGCTGGCGGGCCCGCTCATGGCGGACCGCTCACTGCTGCTCGTTTTGGCCGGGCCGCTCTCCTTGGCGGTGGCGGCGGGCGTGATCGCCGCCGGTGTCGTGCTGAGCACCCGCGCCGCCAACCCTTATCTCGGCAGGATCGCCGAGTACTTCGAGATCCTGGTGACGATCGCCGTCGTCCCGGTGGCGTGCTCGGTGCTCGGCCTGTACGGCTACGTGCGCGGACTGGGGGGCTGAAACCATGGCGTCCAAACGGGATCAGCTGCAGGCGTACCAATTCCTGGTGCAGCGCGCGATCTCCGCGCTCGTGACCAGGGAGACCGACCCGGAGCAGCCGCCGTTCCGCCGTCCGTCCGGCGCCGCTTTCGCCGGTGTCGCACTGGCGATCGTGGCGCTGGCGTGCGTCGGGGTCTACGGGATGATCGTGCCCGGCGGGAACAACGCCTGGCGCAAGAACGCCGCCGTCATCGTGGAGAAGGAGAGCGGGACCCGCTACGTCTACCTGGACGAACGGCTGCATCCCGTCGCGAACTACGCGTCCGCGCTGCTGCTGCTCGGCGAACACGGCACCACGGAACGGGTTTCGCGCGAATCGCTCGCCGGAGTCCCGCGAGGCCCCCGGATCGGTATCGCCGACGCGCCGGACTCGTTGCCCGGTCCCGAAAAACTGCTCACCGGGTCCTGGTCGCTGTGCTCCGCGCCCGCGAGCGACCTGGCCGGCAGCCGGATCGAGGAATCGGTACTGCTGGCGGGTGCGTCGCCGTCCGGCGGCGCGGAACTGGGGGACCAGGCGCTGCTGGTGGAATCGACGTCGACGGGCGACCGGTTCGTCGTGTGGCGCGGGCACCGGCACAAGATCGACGACTACGGCGCCGTCGGTACCGGTCTCGCCCTCACCGCCGAACCGTGGGCGCGGGCAGGCCGGGCGTGGCTCGACGTGCTCCCGGAAGGCGCGCCGATCGGCCCGCTGCCGGTGGCGGCGGCGGGCGAGGTGTCCACCGCGGTGCCGGGCCGGACCGACATCCGGAACGGCATGCTGCTGATGGTGCAGACCTCCGGCGGCGGACAGCAGCACTACCTGGCCGAACGGGACGCCCTGCGGCCGATCACCGAGCTGCAGTACGACGTCCAGCGCGCCAGCGCCCAGATGCTCGCCGCTTATCCCGGTACCGAACCGAAAACCGTGCCGCTGCCGCCTTCGCTGGCGACGATGTCCCGGCAACTGGACCCAATCCAGGCCGAAGCGGGCGCCGCACCCGCCACGCGCCCGGCCATCGCGCGCCTGCGCGACCAGGACACCACCGTGTGCGCGTCCTTCGCCGACGGTTCCGCGGCCCCTTCGCTGACCGTCGCCCCCTCGATGCCGCCCGCGGACCCGATGTCCACCACCGCCCGCCGGACCGCCTCCGGGACCCCGCTCGCGGACCGCGTCCACGTGCCGCCCGGCAGCGCGATCCTGGTCGAGGCGATGCCCTCCCCTTCCGCGGCCGTGGGAACGCTCACCGTCGTGACCGACATGGGGCGCCGATATCCGCTGGCTTCACCCGATGTGCTGAAGATGCTCGGGTACCCGTCTGCGCGTCCGGTGCGGCTGCCCGCCGGTCTGGTGGCGCGGCTGCCGGAGGGACCGAGCCTCGATCCCGCCGCCGCCAGGAGGCAAACGCTGGGCGGCTGACCCGGCCGGGGACGTGCACGAATCAGAGGGGCCCGGCCGATGCCGGACCCCTCTGATTCCGTTGGTCACTCCCGGGAGAGCAGGAAGATCTGTTCGGGTGGCTCGATGACGGCCGGTTCGGCGGCCACCGCCGCCGCGCGGCCCGGACGCCAGCCGCGCCTGCGTCCCCGCGGCTGAAGCACCGCCACGAGCAACGCGACCACGATCGCGCCCGCGGCGACGACGGTGAGCCACTTCGCCGCCGTCGCGCTGCGCTCACGGGCCGCGGCTCGATCGAGCCGCGCCTGGTCCGGTGGGGTGGGAACGAGGGCGGGCAAGGCTCCCGGGGTCTCGGTGTCCATGCTGTCGGTCACCGCCCGGTAGGGGTCGACCACACCGGCCCCGAACGCCCGGCTGTTCAGACCGCCGCGCGCCGGGTTCGCGGTCGCCATCAGGCGGCGTGCCACCTCCGGAGCGGTCAGCTGCGGCCAAGCCGACCGGACCAGCGCCGCGGTACCGGAAACGAACGGCGCGGCGAAGCTGGTGCCGTCGGCGTACACGTGGCCGCCGGCCCGCGTCGGAGCCAGCACCTTGGCACCGGGAGCGACGATGTCCACGTAGCGGCCGATCTGGGAACCGGGCATCAACGCCCCGTCGATGTCGATGGCGCCGACACCGAGGACTCCGTCGTACGCGGCCGGGTAGGACGGAAGCTCGGCGGTCGATTCGCGCTGGGTGTTGCCCGCCGCGGCGATCACCAACGCGTCCCTGGACACCGCGTACGCGACCGCGTCCCGGATGACGGCGAAGTCGTCTTGACCGGCAAGGGAAAGGTTGATCACCTTCGCGCCTTGATCGGTCGCGTAGCGGATGCCGTTGGCCACCACCTGCGGATCGATCCGGAGGGAACCGCCCCGGTCGTCGAAGTCACGGTCGCTGATCCGTACCGGCAGGATCTCCGCGTCCGGGGCCACCCCGTGGAATCCGATACCGGCGGCCGGATCGGCGGCGATGATCCCCGCGACACCGGTGCCGTGCGACACGCAGTCGAACGCTCCGGGCAGGGAACCTCCCAGATGGAAGTCGCGGCCCGCGCGGATCTTGCCCGGTCTGGCGAGCTGCGGGTGATCGACGTCGACGCCGGAGTCGACCACGGCGACCAGGACGCCGGAACCCTTGCTGTACGGCCATACCCGTTGTGGAGCCAGCGATTGCTGGGCCCACGGCTGTGCTCGTACCGGGGGCCGCGCCGGGTCCGGATCGTGGCAGACGCCGGGCGGCGGCGCCGCGTGCGCCGTCCCCCCGCCGCTGAGGGCCTGAACGGCCGCCGCGGCCATTACGGCGGCGACGGCGGACATCCGGTGTCGTCTCATGAGGCAATCGTCCGCGCGGATGCCGCCCGGAGACAGGTTCCTGGCCGCAACCGGCCACACGAACGGCGACGGCCGAGGGCGGCGGGCGGTTTCCGGTGCCCGTCGTCCCTCGGCCGTCGCCGATCCCGATCAGCTCATCACGTGGTGTGCCACAACTCCTTGTCGAGAAGCTGCACCGAAGCGGACTCCGATTCGACGGCGCGCGGGCGTTTCGGTTGCCGGAGACCGAAAGCCTGATCCCCGTTGCCGGAACGGCCGCGAAGCTCGGCAGGCACACCCTCGGTTCCCTCGGCCGTCTTCCTCGACGAGCCGGCGCGGCCGGTCGGCTGGTTCGCGGATCCGGGCTGGAGGGTCCCGGGAGGGGAGGCGTTACCGGACCCGGGCGGCATCATCGGCGGTGCGCCGCCACCGGTGGCCGCTTTCCCGGCCGCGCCGGTGTTCGTTCCGGCCGCGGTCGGGGCGCCTTCGGCGATGTTCTGCGTGGCGGCGCGTTTCGTCACGGCCGCTTTCGACATCGGCAGGCCGCCGGCGCCCGCCCCGGCGGCACCGAGCAGGCCGAGACCCGAGGCGACCGGTGCGCTGCCGACCGGGGACAGGCCCGCTCCGGGAACACCGGCGGGCAGGCCGGGGACGACCGGCGGCAGGGTGGACGTGAGGCCTGCCAGCGATGGGCCGCCACCGGCGGACCAGCCGGGCATGTTCTGGCCCAGTGCCGACGAATCGAGTCCCGTCGCGCCACCGGAACCGCCGGAGGTCAGCGACGAGCTGAGGTCCTGCAGCTCTTGCAGCGTCGTCATGCCCGCGGTGGCCGCCTTGAGCACATCGGTCGGCGAGTTGCCCTCCGTGGAAACCTGCTGCGCGGGCAGCACTTCGGCGGGGTTCCGCACGCCGGACGCGGCGACCACCTGTCCGATCGACACGTCGAATTCGGTGGCGAGCGTGTTCATCGCGGTGGCCGACAACTGCTGGAAGCCCGCCGCGGCCGCGGCACCGACGCCGAACGGGAGTCCGACCACCGCGAGGTAGCTGCTGTAGAAACCGGCGACGGCCGCGGCGGTCGCCGGGATCGAGGTGGCGAGCGCGTTCAGTGCCGCGGCGGGCTGCGCCGCGTCGATCCGCTCGCCCCACATCTTCAGCTCGGCGAGGGTTCGTTGGGTCTTCTCCTCCATCGCCCGGCCGTTCTCGTCCGTCCACTGTGGAGAGAGCTCGGCCACTCTGGTGTGCAACTCCACCTGGGCCGCGTCGATCCAGCCGCGTACCTCGGTCCACATCCGCGCCGCGTCGGTGAGCACCGAGATGTTGCCGTTCTCGGCCTTGATCATCTCCACGTGCATCTCGATGGGCAGCATGTTGTAGGGGATCACGGTTCGCTCCTCAGACCGAGTCGGGCTGGACGGTGGACGACTGCGCGGCCGCGCCGGTGTCACCGGTGCCGCCGGTGGCGGAGTCCGCCTGGTTGAGCGAGCTCGCGGTCTGCTTGAGGATCGACAACCCCTGGTTCGCGACCTTGACCGTCGCGCTCGCCAGTTCGAGCGCGCTGGCCACGTCGGCGGCGGAGTAGGCGCCCGCGGCCGCGCCGACCTTTCCGGAGTAGGTCACCATCTCCTCTGTCATCTTGGTCAGCAGCGCGAGCATGCTCGCGGTCGCCGCCTTGTCCAGCAAGGACATCGCGACACCCTCGAACAAACCGGCAAGGCTGGGCATGGTGCCCAGCCGTTGCATCAGTGACGGCGGCATCGTGGGCGCGGTGAGATGCTGGGAGAACGCGCTCATCGCGTCGGGATTGCCGTTGATCTCTGTTCCGGGCATATGCCCCTCCTCAGTGTCCGGAGCGGTATTTCGCCGCGTTGTCCTGTTGGTTCACTTGCCACAGCTCCTCGTCGAGCAGCTGTACCGTGGTGCTCTCCGGGTCCCACTGGCGTTGCGGCGCGGCGGCAGGCGACTTCCGTTTCCCGTTGACCGCCCGTCCGAGCAGCGGGACACCGGGTGTTCCCGCGGGTTTGCCACGCTGCCGTCCGACGGGCCGTTCCGCGTCGCCGGGTTTGATGCCGCCGTTCTCGCCTTTCCCGGCCCCGTTGTTCGGCATCATCGGCGGTGGCATCCCACCCGCGCCCGCCGCGCCCGCGGCGGAGGCCGAACCGCGGCCCAGCCCGGACACCATCGGTGCGGCGCCCGCGTTCAGCCCGGCTCCGGGCATCGAGCCGCCCGTGGCGGGGATCGCTCCGGCACCACCGCCCGCACCGGCGCCGCCCGCACCGGAAAGCCCCGCCGTGTCCGGCATCCCGGCCAGCGAGGGAAGTCCGGACGTGTCGGCGCCGGCGTAACCGGCGTAATCCGCATAGTCGGAGTAGTCGCCCAGTTTCGATGGGTCGATGCCGGAAAGATCGGGAAGCTGGGGAGTCTCGCTGCCCGATCCACCGAGGAGTTGCTCGGCTGCCGACAACGCGTCACTCAGCGCGCTGAGGGTTTCCGTGGCCTCTTCCACCGGGTTGGTGGTGGGATTCTGTTCGCTGGGCTTTTCAGGCGTCGTGGGGTCCGGTGTTCCCGGATCCTCCCCGGGCAGATCTCCGGCGTTCGGCACACCGGAGCCGTTGCCGAGCCCGGAGTCCGGGTCGTAGCCCGGTCCCGAGCCGAGTTGGGTCGGTCCGTTCCAGGGACGGCCCCGAGCGGCGAGCATGGCGTGCCCGGTGCGCACGTATTGCTGCGCGACCAGGTCCAGCAGCCCGCCCACCTTTTCCTGGGCCCGTTTGGCTTCCTGCGTTTGCTCGTCGGGGTCGGTTTTGGCGTTGACGATCCCGACCCACGTGTTGATGATGGGCCCGGTCGCTTCCATCTCGGCCAGCAGCACTCCTATCTGCTGGAAGAGATGGGATTCGTCGATGCTGCCGGTGGACCTTTTCGGCTCGCCTTCCGGGGGCTGTTCCCGCCCTCCCCAGGAACCGAGCCCTTCCTCGGAGACCTCGTCCACCCAGTTGACGAACGATCGGCCCACCTCGTCGTCCCAGGAAGGCCCCCGGATGCTGTTGGTCGCCGCCCGCAGGGTCGCGTGCGTGTCGTCGACCCACATCCGTGCCTGTGCCCACATGTCCCTGGCCGCGGTCAGCGCGGGGTAGGTGTTCTGCATCTCCGCTCGGAACATTTTCACTTGCACGTCGAAATTGACGTCTTTGTAGGTCATCGTCAAGTCCTGTCGGGGTGTCTTGGGGCGGCATGTCCGGTCACACGAGTGGTCCCGACGGGTTCCCCAGGTACGGGATGTCCGGCGGCACCTCCGCGGGGCCCGTTTCCGCCTTCGGCGGGCGGCTGGTGGTCGCCAGCACCGCCGACTGCGCCGCTTCGCCCGCGGCCCGGTAAGCGCTCGCGCTCTTCCCCGCCATTGCGCCGAGGATCTGTACGCCGGGACTGGCCTTCTCCAAAAAGGACTTCAGCGCGTCGGTGATGTACTGATCGGCTCCGGCCAGGGCCGCGCATTCCGGCAAGCCACCGCATTCCTTGATCGGCTCTCGATCGATCTTCGGAGCGGCCCTGATTCTCTGCACTTCGCTCGCGAACGATTCCAGCGCGGGAATCCACACGTCGACCTTGCTGCCCATGTACACCTCCAGAGCCGTTTCCCGGATATTCGTGGTACCCCAAGCCAACCAGCGACGGCGGCCGCGATGGCGGCTCCGGCAGGTTCCGGCCACGGACTGCTACGCCTGCGATGGGAGCCAGGCGAGCTGGACCAAACCCTTGTGGCCACGGCGATCCACCAGCCAGCCGCGGCCGGGCGGAAGCACCTGGGCGCGCATGCCACCGAGCAGCGGGCCCTCGTCCCGGTCACCGGACATCATCAGCCCGGGCGTGCCGACCTCCCGCAGCCGGGAAAGGAACGGCTCGAACAGCCCACGGCCAGCGCCGCCGGAGCGGCGGGCGAGCACCACGTGGAGGCCGATGTCCGAGCCCTGCGCCGCCAGCGGCAGCAACGGCATCAGCGGATGCTTTTCGTGCGTGGCCACCATGTCGTAGTCGTCGACGAGCACGAAGATCTCCGGTCCGTGCCACCAGTTGCGCGCCCGCAGCTGTTCCGGTGTGACGTCCGCGCCGGGCAGCCGCTTCGCCATCGACGCGGCCACTTCGGCCAGCAGCTCGCCGCTGTGCGCGTCGTTGGTGCCGTACCCGAGCAGGTAGTCCTCGCCGACCTCGCCGAGCAGCCCGCGCCGATGGTCGATCAGGATGATCCGGGCCTCGCTCGGCGTGTACGCGCCCTCGATCCGGCGAGCCAGCGTGCGCAGGAACGTCGTCTTGCCGGACTGGGTGTCGGCCAGCAGGAAGAAGTGCGGATCGGCGGTGAAGTCGAGCCGCATCGGGGAAAGGTCCTTCTCGTGGATGCCGACCGCGAGCCCGGCGTCGGCGCCGGTCAGCTCGTCGGTCTCGGGCAGCTCCTCGAACGGGAACGTTCCCGGCAGCAGCCGGACCGGTGGCGCGGACTCACCGGGCCAGGCCGACCGGACCGCGTCGACGAGAGCGCCGATCCCGCCGACCAGGTCCTCGGTGCGCGCGGACCCGTCGATCCGGGGGAGCGCTACCAGCATCTGGTGCTTGCTCATCGAAATTCCCCGGCCGGGGGCACCCGAGGGCACCCCCATGGCGGCGCGCCGGTCGATCAGCGAGTCGATCGGGTCGCCGACCTTCAGTTCCAGCTTGCTGGCGAACAGGTCCCGCACGTTCATGCGCAGGTCGAACGAACGGGAACAGCTCACCAGCAGGTGCACGCCGTAGGAAAGGCCACGGGCGGCGATGTCCCCGACCGACTCCTCCAGCTGGTCGAACTCGCCGCGTAGGGTCTGCCAGCCGTCGACGACCAGGAACACGTCGCCGTGGGGCTGGTCGGCGAACCGGCCCTCGGCACGCAGCTTGCGATAGGTGACGATGCTGTCGATCCCGTGCTCGGCGAACAGCCGTTCCCGCTGTGCCAGCACGGTGGCCACTTCGGCGACGGTACGGCGCACCGCGCCCGTGTCCAGCCGCCCGGACACCCCGGAGACGTGGGGAAGGCCGGCGATCGAGGCGAGTGTGCCGCCACCGAAGTCGAGGCAGAAGAACTGCACCTCGCGCGGGGTGTGGGTGAGCGCGAGGCTGCTGATCAGCGTGCGCAGCGTGGTGCTCTTGCCGGTCTGCGGCGCACCGATCACCAGCACGTGCCCGGCCGCGCCCGACAGGTCGAGCCGCAGCGGATCGCGGCGCTGCTCGTAGGGCCGGTCCACGATGCCGATCACCGGCCGCAGCCCGCCCGGTCGCTCGGTGGTCAGACCGCGCACGGGATCGGTGGTGAGCGCGGGCAGCAGCGCGTCGAGCGTCGGCGACTCGTCCAGCGGCGGCAGCCACACTTGATGTGCCGGTGTGCCCTGGCCCTGCAACCGGTCCACCATGATGTCCAGCAGGGTTTCGCCGACCGCGGTGTCCTGATCCGGTTCGGGGGTCTCCGGCTCGTCGCCGGTGTCCGGTTCGGCGGCCAGATAGTGGGTGGTGTACTCGCGGAGCACCAGTTGTTCTTGCGGGGTGAGGGAAGCCGCGCGTCCGGTCTGACGTTGGTAGACGCCGGAAACGTAGGCCGAGCGGAACCGGTCGAGCTGTTCGGTACCCACCTTGAGGAATCCGTGGCCGGGCGCCCTCGGCAGCCGGAACGCGTCCGGCATGCCGAGCACCGTCCGGCTCTCCATCTCCGAGAAGGTCCGCAGCCCGATCCGGTAGGAGAGATGTCCTTCGAGGCCGCGCAGCCTGCCCTCGTCCAAGCGTTGCGAGGCGAGCAGCAGATGCACCCCGAGCGACCGGCCCAACCGGCCTATTTGGACGAACATGTCGATGAAATCCGGCTTGGCGGACAGCAACTCGGAGAACTCGTCGCAGATCACCAGCAGGGTCGGCACCTCGGGTAGCGGCGCGCCCGCCGCGCGGGCCTTCTCGTAGTCGCGCAGCGAGTCGAAGTTACCCGCCGCGCGCAGAAGCTCCTGCCTGCGGATCAGTTCGCCGTTGATGGCGTCGGTCATCCGGTCGACGAGATGCAGTTCCTCGGCGAGGTTGGTGATCACCGCGCTGGTGTGCGGCAGCGAGTCCAGCCGGGTGAAGGTGGCGCCGCCCTTGAAGTCGACCAGCGCGAAGTTCAGCGAGCTCGGTGGATGTGTCGCGGCCAGCGCCAGCACCAGTGTCCGCAGCAGCTCGGACTTGCCCGCGCCGGTCGCGCCGATCAGCAGGCCGTGCGGGCCCATGCCGTCCTGCGCGGATTCCTTGAGGTCAAGCTCGATCGGGGCCCCGTCCGGGTGGATCCCGATCTTGACCCGCAGCCGGTCCCGGTTCGGCCGGGGCGTCCAGGTGTCGGCCGGATCGAACTCGTACGGGTCGCCGAGTTCGAGCAGTTCGGCGAGGCCGAGTTCGCTGGTCATCGGCGCGTCACCGCGCACGCCCGCGGTGAGCCGCAGCGGGGCGAGCTGCCGGGCGAGCCCTTCGGCGGCCACCGCGCCGAGC
Organism: Amycolatopsis sp. NPDC102389; assembly: GCF_044765885.1. Lineage (NCBI taxonomy): Bacteria > Bacillati > Actinomycetota > Actinomycetes > Pseudonocardiales > Pseudonocardiaceae > Amycolatopsis > Amycolatopsis sp. NPDC102389. The sequence continues at coordinate 35,960 of NZ_JBIWKX010000016.1, read as the reverse complement.
GCGTCCGCCCGGCCGAGCGGGATCTCGCCGTCGATCGTCTCGCTGACCAGATCGCCGTCGCCGTCCACGGCCAGCACCACGGTGGTCCGGTCCAAGGCCCTCGGCGGCATCGTGGTCAGGTCGACCACCGTCACCCCCTCGACGCCGCCGCCGGTCATCAGATGGTCCGACCCGGCCATCGACCCGCCGTCCAGCACGACCACGAGCTGCGGTCCGGAGACCCGGGTGTCCACCTCGGGATCGAACCTCGGACGCCTGGCGAGTTCCTCTTCCAGCATCGCCTCCAGCGCCGGAATCGTCGGCGCGACAAGGCGAAGCGGGCCGAGCGCGTCGGTGCGTTCCGGGTGCAGCGCGTGCGGCAGCCACTTGATCCATTCCCAGTCCGCGCGCTCCCGCTCGCCCACGCACACCGCGATCCGCAGGTCATCGGGCGAGTGGAAGGTGGCCAGCTGAGCCAGCATCGCGCGCAGCATGCCGAGATGCCGCGCCCGGTCACCGCGCAGGTAGATCCGGCTGAAGCCGTTGATCGCGATCCCCAGCGGTAACCCGTCGATCGTCGTGTACGTGGTGATGAACCGGCGTAAAGCCAGCGCGGACAACGGTTCCAGCTCTTCGAGCGGTTTGGTGTCCGGCGAGACCAGGGTGGTCGCCGGGGCCTGCGCGCCGGTGCCGATGCGGGCGATGCCGAAGTCCGGGTCGTCCTTGCGCCGCTCCCACAGCCGATAGCTCGCGGCCAGCGACCACAGCGACTCCGGATCCGGGTGCAGATAGTCCATGGCGTCGCGTTGCCCGCGCACCGAACGCCGCAGCCGCAGCCTGTGCTGGGCCAGCTGGCGAAGGTATTTGCGCCGGGCATGGCCCATTTCCCGCTTGCTCGGACCGCCGCCCTGCAGGAAACCGGTCACCACCATGCCGAGCATGCCGACGCCCATCAGGCCGTACACGACGAACCGGATCGATCCGTTCATGCTGCCGGAGAACATCAGCATCATCCCGGCCATCATGGCCACCATCGGCACCACCGTCAGCACCTGCAGCCATTGCCGCGCGGGCGGCGGCGGGATCTCCGGAGGTGCTTGCAGGATCAGCTCGCCGGCGGGCAACTCCGGTGCGGGCCTCCTGGCCGGTCTCTTCACCACGATGGTCGTCACACCACGATCGTCCGCCGGTCATGGCGTGGTCAGGGAGTGATGGCAGGAACGTGCCGAACCTGCCGATCGCGCCGCTTCGCTGGCTAGCTTGAGGCGCAAGGGTCCACTTCGGAAGAGAAGAGAGGGACGTATGAGCGACGGTCGCGTCGATATCCAATTACCGGTCGTGCAGAACCTGGTCAACAAGACCGATCAAAGCATCCAGCAACAGCTCGCCGCGCATCGCGCGCACGCCGCGCGAGATCTCGATGCCCTCAGCGAGGGGCTGGGCGGCGGGGTGAAGCAGGCAGGTATCACCGGGAACATGGGCCGTGTCGACCTCTTCAACAATCAGGTTCAGCCGTTCGCCCAGCAACTCGTCGACTCGGGGAACTCGGTCGTCAAGGTTTCGGGCGGGTTCGCGGCCGAAGCCCAGCAGGCGATGATCGCCAAGGCCATCAACCCGTCTTAGCAAGGAGGTTTCCCATGTCGATGGACGACCACTACAAGACCGTGTACCACATCGTCAGCGCGGCCCAAGACGACATGAACAAGATGGCCACCGGCCTCGGCCAGGCGGCCGAGGACGATCTGAGTGCCATGCGCAACGTCGCGGGGTTCGCTTGGAACGGCAGCAACAGCGAGGAGATGAGCCTCAAGTACGCTCAGGTCTGCAAGAACACCGGTTCTTACGCGGACGACGCGCACGGCACCGCGGGGGCGTACGGCAATGTCGTGAACATCGGGCAGACGTGCGAGACGCAGGTCAGCAACATCATCGGCATCTAGCGGCCGAGACGACGAAACCCCGGCGGGCCATGGTCCGCCGGGGTTTCCTTTGGGGCGGCAGGGTTCGTGCTTGGCCGGAAGCGGCCAGGCGTGCCCCGAGCCCCCACGCCCGGGCGAGACTGGCCTTAGGTGTCAAGGGAGGAACCGTGGAGCCGGACATGTACGCGGACTACGAACAGCTGGCCGAAGATGTGCGGACCATGCAACGGCGCATGGCCGAGATCCGGGCCACCGCTGAATCCGACGACGGATTGATCAGCGCGACCGTCGGTGGCGCCGGTGAACTTCTCGAATTGACGCTCGATCCGCGCATCTACCGCGTGGCCGACTCGGCAGCGCTGGCCAAGGACATCACCGACACCATCCACGAGGCGGTCGAGTCGTCGACCGAACAGGGACTGGCCATCGCGGCCGGTTTCCTCCCATCAGGTATGGACGCCGACGCCGCCGATCTCCGGTTCGACCCGGTGCTGCGCCGGCTGGACCGGCCGGAGAGGGGTTACGGCCGATGAGCGGAGTGGACAGGAACAACGACGGCAAGGTCGACATCTTCTTCGAGCCGACCCGGCAGGAGCTGGCGAACCTGAAGGCCGCGGGCACCGACTTCGAGACCGAGTGGGCGAAATGCCGCAAGGCCATCGAAGACATCACCCCGCTGCTGGGTTTCGGGAAGCTGGGGGAGGCGTTCCAGGACTGCGCGGACAACACCCCCGACCTCATCAAGAGCGCGAACGGGGTCGACGACAACTTCGTCAACTTGGCGGACAACGCGGAGAAGGGCGTCAAGATCTACGAGAGCGCGCAGACCGAGGCGACCGACCAGCTCGGTTCCTGAGCGGGTACACCGACGATGGCCGATTTGTGGAGCATGACGGTCGCCGCGTGGGAGTGGATGGGTGGCGTCGTCGACGACATCTGGCCGCCGGACAACCCGCACGCGGCCGACGACCTCGGTGACGCGTGGGACAAGGCCGCGACGTTGCTGGAGGGCGCGATCACCAGATCGTCGGCCGTCCACGACCGGCTTCGCGAGACCTGGCCGGACGCCAATGGAGCATTCGTCCAGGCGCGGATCAAGGAGGCCAACGACGGCGAGTACGGCGGTGGCGGGTCCGGCCACCGGGATCTCGTCGTGAGCATGCGGAAGATGGCGACGTTCTGCCACAACTACGCGGATCAGATCGAGCGGGTGCGCAACCAGATCTGGTCGGAGATCATCCACGCCAGCGTTGAGTTCGCCCTTATGGCCGCGATCCCCGGTGGACAGTGGCTGTTCGCCGGGCGAATGGCGATGCGGATCGCCAAGCTGGTGGCGACCGCCAAGTCGATCGCCCAGGCGGCGAACAAATTCGGCAAGATCGGCAAGCTGGTCACGATCGTCGCGCGCGAGGCGGCCGACGAGGTCATCACCAACAGCATCGAACAGGGCCTGAACATCTGGCAGGGCAATCAGGACGGGTTCAGCTGGAAGGAAAGCGCCACCAACGCGCTCGGCGGTGCCATCGGCGCCCCGGTCAGCGGCATCGTCGGCGCGCCGGGCAAGGCCATCGGCGCTCTCGCCAGGAAGAACCCGGGCGTCAAGAACGCACTGAACAGCGGCCTCGGCAAACACGCCACGACGGCGGTCAGCTCGGCGAGCACGAACGCGGTGTCCTCGCCGATCTCCAGCTATGCCGCGCAAAGCGTCATGGACGGGAACGGGATCCCCACCGACCTCGCCGGCTATGGCCAGTCCATCAAGGACAACTGGCTCACTTCGGCCGCGATCGGCCCGATCCGGGGGAACACGCACCTCGCCGGCGAGCAGGTGATGGAATTCGGCAGGGAGAAGCTCGGGCTGCAGAAGCCGGCCACGCCGATGGACATGGGGACGTCGTCCGACGGTCCGCCACCCATCGATCCGCCGGGCGAGGTGAAAGCGCCTGAGACGGCCGACGTCGGTGCGGGGCAGGGCGCGGACACCGCGGTGGGGCAAGGGGACAGCGGCGTCGGGCTGGGACAGGGCGAGTCCGGGACCGCGTCCGGTCAGCCCGGCTCCACGGCGGAACTGGGCGGTACCCCTGGCGCGGAGGGTGGTGGCCACGGCAGGTCCACCCCAGCGTCCACAATGGACGATTCGCTCGCTGGTGCGCGACAGCACGCCGGAGTGGGTTCCTCGACGGGGCAGCACACGATCGGTTCTTCGGTGTCGCAGCCGGGGGCCGGTTCGGTGCCGCAGGCGACCACCGTCGGTGCGACTCCGGCCACGGCCTCGGTCGCCGCTCCCGGTGCGACGCTGTCGGCTACCGTCACCTCAGCTCCAGCCGCATCGACGCCCCAGACCACCGCGGCACCGGCGGCGGCCCCCACGTCGACCGGCTCGGCACAGGCGAGCGCTTCGACCGCGTCGACGCCTGCCGCGACGCCCCAGGCAGGCTCGCAACCCGGTGCGGCGCAACCGGCTACACCTCACTCCGGTTCGGCTCAGCAGCAGGCCGCGACGCAGGTGGGCTCGAACAACGGCACTACCGCGAAGCCCGCCAAGGGCGAGCCGGAAGCCGAAACCGCACCGGAACCCGGCGACAACGGCCCGAATCCGCCCGAATCCGAAACTCGGGAACCGGAGGAACAGCAGGAGGAAGCGCCCGCGCCCACAGTGGACGATCCAACCGGAGACGCCGGTGGGCGTCCCGCGAACGAGACTGGGCAGGTGCTGGCCGCCGCTCCGGCCGCCGCGGCTGCCCAGCAGGCTCAGCAGCCCAGCCTGCCGAATCCTGCCCAGCCCGCCAAACCGGTCCCGGCGCCCGCCCATACGACGATGCGCCGTGCCGCCGAACCCCTGCGTACGCAGGGCGACCCGCCCGCCGAGCCGCCCCGGCGGCCACCCGGCCCGCCGCCAGGCACCGGCGAATCGCCGGACGTCCCGGACGGTGTGCCGCCGCGGCTCGCCGCCGTGTGGGACCTGTTGCCGCCGGCCGCGCGGCAGGCGATCACCGAGCTGATGAGCTCGGTCGATCCGGACGCGCTGGCCGATCAAGTGCATGAGTTCGCGGCACGCCTTTCGCCGGGCCGGATGGACCGTTCGCTCGGCGAGATCCTCGGCGAGATGTCGGATGTCGCGAGGCAGGAGCTGGGTAAACGGCTGGCCGCCGAGGCCACGGTGCACCGGTTGTGGGGCGCGGTCCCGGCCTCGAGGGAGGCGATGTCCGAGCTGCTCGGCCGCCTGCACCCGGCGGAGGCCTCGGCCACTCTGGCCCGCCTCGTACCACTGCTGGCCAGGCCGCCCGAACTGGCCGAGGCATGGGACGCGTTGTCGCCCTCGGCGCGGGAAGCGGTCGCGGGTCTCGCGGCCAAGATGAATCCGGACAAACTGGTGAAGCGGCTGACCGATCTCGCCGCACGGGTGTCCGCCGGGCCGAAGGGGACTTCGCTCGCCGAGCGCGTCTCCGCGATGAGTGCCGACCAGCTCGCCGCGTTCGCCGAGCAGGTGGCGGCGCTGGCCGACCGGATCCCTGCCAGGAAACGGCTCGAAGGCGCGGCGACTCCGGCCGAACTGGCCAAGGTGGGCCGGGGCAAGGGCCTCCTGCTCGAAGCCGCGGAAATCCAGGCCAAGCTGGACGAGCTCGCCGCGCTCGGCGTGGACGTCCGGGCCGCCGCGGAGGGGCTGCGGGAAGAGCTGGGCAAGGCGCGGCGGCTGCTGGACGGCAACACCCAGATCCCGAAGACCGCGCTCGATTCCAACTACGAGAACGTCCGCGCGAAGTACGCCGCGGCCGACGTCGCGCTGGCGCTGGCCAAGCTGGACGGGCACCTGCTGGACCAGATCGGGTTGCCCGGACTGCGGATCACCGGGCTCGAGGTGCCGGTGGACGACGACGGACGGGCCGGTACGGAGGCCAGGAACAGCGACGGCACCGACATCGACATTCGCGGCGAGCTCGGGAACGGCACCGAGGTCCGCTTCGAGGTCAAGGACAGGACCGCGCTGGTCGAGCACGACCTCGATCAGACCGCGAAACAACGGGAACTTGCCGGGCCCGGCCCGAAGATCGTTCTGCTCGCCACCAACCGGGTCGAACCCGGGTTCGCGGCGAAAGCCGTGGAGAACGGCGCCGACCTGGTCATCCAGTACGACGGTTTCCAGGTGTTCATCGAGGTCGCGGCCAAGGGAACGGAGGACGCGCAGACACCACGGACGCCACCCGCGCCGCCGCCGGACCAGACACCTCCCGGGACCCGGCAGGGGCCGCCCGCGCCGGAACCGCCGTCGGCCGCGGCACAACGCTTCTACCATCCGGAGAACCCGGCGCGGGATACCCATCCGAGCCCGGGCGGCGACCTCACCGATGCCGAGCTGGCTTCGAGCAGGCACAGCGAGCGCGCACTGCGGGCGTTGATCGGCAAATCGCGGCTGGCCTGGAACGACCTCCGATTGTTGCTGCTCGAACACGGCCTGCTGCCCGCCGACTCGAGGCCGCTGCGCCCGCGCGATGTGGAACGCATCCTGGACGGCGCCCGGGTCCGGACCCGGATCGCCCCCGCGCTGCGGGCAGCGTTCGACAACGCGATCCAAGAGTTCGAACGGCTGGCTCGTGGCGAAGCACCCACGATGAATTCGGAGTCGTCGCGGAACCGGGCTTGGCAGGTCCGGAAGGAGATCCGCGACGGCACGATGACTCCCGGCAGGCGCGAGCGGTTCGTCAGGGAGATCTTCGCGGACGACGTTCTCGCCCGGCAGCAAGAGATTCTCGGTGATCACTTCGGCCGGTACCAGCTCCGCGCCGGTGTTCCGTTCAGCCTCGACGGGCGCGGCGAGAACGGTGGTGGGCGGTCCCACTACGCGGGGTCGACGGTCCCGGCCCTCACCCTCGAGCTGAATCCCTCGGACGAACCGGGATCGCCGGTGGTGGTGCAGAGCTACCACCTGGCCGCGGGCACCGAACCGTCCGCTCTGGACGTACACCGCGACGATACCTTCACCCGCGCGTTGTTCGAACCGGAAACCTTGCTGCCCACCACCGGTTCGCCGCCGATCGAAACGCGGCACCAGCCCGCCGAGCGCAACGGCCGGCTCACCTTCGCGCGGATCACCTTCACCGGTCTGCACCTGCGCAAGGGCCTGGCGCTGATCGACGCGCTGATCGAGGTGGGCCGCGCCTCACGGCCCCAGAAGCTGGCCCTGACACACGCACTGGAGCGGTATGCCAGGGCCGCGGCACGCCTCGATGACCGGCTTCCGGACGTCAAATGGCTTGTCCAGCGTGGAATCGAGCTCACGAGCATCGGGCAGGACCAGCTGATCGACGCCGTGGCGGCGGCCTACGGGATGTCATCGGCGATGGTCGCCGCGATGGTGGCCGATCCTTCGGTGCGCTCGCGCGTGCCGCGTGAGCTGATGCCGTCGATCCAGGAACTGGACGATTTCTCCGAGATCCTCGCCAAGGCGCGAACACATTACGAGGAGCTGCTGAGGCAGACCGAAGACACGGCGATGGAACTGGAGTTCGCGGAGCGGGAATGGCAGCGGGCCAGAGACGCCGCGCTGGCCGAGATGACGCGAATCGGTGACGAGGCGGTCGCGAACGGGCTACCGGAATGGGCACGCCGCCGGGCCGCCGCCCGGCAGGTCGCCGAGCTGTGGTCGGTGGCCACCAGGGCGCGGGTCGCCCCGGAGGGCGATCCGGCGGTACCGCAACCGGCGCGCCCGCGCGGCCGGAGCGTTCGGGATCTCATGGGGGTCCGTGCCGCGCTCGCCGCCGCGACCCGGGCGGTGGAGGAACCACGGTATGCGGCGGAAGTCGTCTACCACTCCGCGATGGCCGAGTTGCGGGCGGCGAGGGAGGACATGCGCGCGCTGACCGACTGGGTGCCGCATCTGCTCGCCACGGGTGACCGGGCCGACGTCGCCGAAGCGCTGGGCCTGCCGGTCGAGAACGCGGCCGCGCACCGGCTGCTGCCGGGTGCCGAGCCCGGTCTTTCATCGAACGGAACCACCGAGGACGTGCGGGCCGAGGTCGCCGCGCGGCAGGACCGGCTGGAGCGGGCGATCGAGCGGATGCGCGTGGCCGACGCCGCTCGCACCGAGGCGCACGCCGAGTACGTCCGGGCGCTGGTTCCGGCGATCGAACGCGCGGCCGGTCGAGGACTGTCCAATGTGGAGATAGGCAGGATTGCCAAGCTCCTCGACAGCGAGGTTGCCGGCATCACCCGGCGGGCGGAGAACCTGCCCGGAAACAGAAAGCCGGTGGTGGACGCCTACGTCGACGCCCGCGGCTGGCTGATCGGAGTGGGTGACCGGGTCGTGGGCCGTGACGCCCTCGCCCCGAGCCGGGGCGCCCAGTTCGCCGCACTCGATCCGGACAGCCCGGACTACGTGGCGAAAGCCATGGAGCTAGGCGTCGAGGAGGAACTCGCGCTTCGACTCGGCAAGCCCCGCCCCGTCCACTTCTTCCACGACGTCCACATGCATCCGAAGGGGTATGACGCCGCCAACGTCGACTATCGGGAGCTGGTGAACTGGCTGATCGGGCAGGGACTGCCGAACATCCTGGTGGCGTCGCCGATTCCGCAGAGCGGGCTCGGCGTGATCGGTGGCTCCAGCGGTTCCTTCTATTACGCCCTCACCAACGTGGTCCGGATGGCCACCGTCTTCGGCAAGAAGATGCTGGGCCTGCACGGCCAGCTCTCCGACCTGCGGTTCTTCTCCGCGCGCGACCGGATGTCGGAAGAGCAGAAGTCACACTGGTTCCCCGGTGTCTCCGGAGCCAGGGTGGACATTCCCGGGGTCGGCGGCTACCTGATGGCGATGGCGGTCCTGTTCGGCGATGCGGCCCGCTACCTCGCCGAGACCACTTTCGTGAAGGAAATGGTCCAGTCGATGCTGGGGCGGCAGGCGAGCGAGGTGATCAACCCGGAGTGGGTCGACTACTTCGGGAAGCTGCTCGCCGCGGCGGAACTCGTGCAGGAATCGATCCACAAGGGACGGATCGGGCCGGAGTTCTTCGCCGCGTACCTGGCCGAGGGATCGACGATGGCCGAGCTGTTCCCGGTGGACGGCAGCCCGAACGCTCTGACCGAAATGGACTTCTACGACTCGCTCATCGAGAACGCCGGTCGGATCAAGGCGCTGCTGAAAGCGGCCGGGCTGCACGCCGAACTGCGGAGCTTGCCGGACAACGCGCCGGAGATGTACAACCCGAACACCGTCGAACTGCTGGAGACCATCGCCGCCACCGGGCAGGTGCTGATCCTGCACGACGACATGGGCCTGGCCAGGTTGCGCGGCAACGGGATGTACGTGGCGAGCCCGTCCGACGGGCGCAACCTCGGCCCGATGGCCTACCTCCTCCAGCAGGAGAGCCTCGCCGGCGCGAAGGTGATCTGGGCGCATCTCGGCCTCGGGCACTGGACCACCCTCACCGTCGAACACATCGAGCGGTTGCAGTGGCTGCTCGACACCACGAACACCGCCATGGACATCTCCTGGAACGTCCTCGCGCAGCACGCGAAAGCGGCTCCCGAGGTCCGGGAGGCGTTGATCCGGTTCCTGATCGTGAACCAGGATCGGCTCATCTTCGGTACCGACACGGTGAATCCGCAACCCGGTGCGCACTATGTCCGCCACCGCAACGAGATGGATCCACTGTTCGCCGAGGCCGCGCGCAGGCCCGGCGGGGAAGCGGCGGTCGCGAAGATCCTGCACGGCAACTTCGCCCGGCTGCACGAGGAGGCGGGGCAGCGGGTCACCGCGTTCGTGTTCAACGAGCTCCTGTCCGGCGCCTGGGACGGGTTCATCGAGTCGTTCGGCCCGCACTGGCAGCGCAAGGTGGACGAATGGGTCGAGGCGAGAATCGCCGAGGGCTGGGTCGCGGACCCCGCCTATCAGCCGCGCGGCCCGTTGTCCGGGCTGGACCTCACCGACGAACAACGCGCGAAAGACCAGCCATGGCTGGCGAATCCACAACTGCGGACGATGAAACTCTGGTACACCGCCGCCGATCCCGGACGCGACGCGAACGCCAATCCGCTGCGACTGCAGGCGGCCGCGGCCAGGATCTCCGCCACGGAAACCGCGGCCGGGGTCAAATCCGCTTTCGAGAAGCTGAAGCAGCGCTGGGTCGAACGCGGTGGGCTGCGACCGGTGAGCGGTGCCGACAAGCTGCTCAGCCGCCCGGTCACCACCCAGGCGCTGATGGCGGGCGAGCGCATCAGGGCGGCCCTGGCCGCGGGAGAGATCTCCCGTGCGCGACTTGCCATGACCCCCGGCCGGCTCGCCACGCTGCCGTTGGCGCCCGCCGAACGGGACGCCATGCTCGCGTCGCTGATCGAGAGCGTGGAGAGGACCGAACGAAAACAGCTCGCGGCGCTCGAGAAGATCGCCGGGCTGCGCTCGGCCTGGCTAGGACGTGACCTGAAGGGCTGGGCGGTGGCCGGGGCCGCCGCGGCGACCATTCTCGGGGTCGGCGCGACGATGGGCGTTCCCTTCGCGCTGTCGGCGGGGGTGAGCATCGTGGCGGGCAACGCGGCCTTCGTCGTCCGCGGGATGCTCAACATCGCGAAGACCGGGCACGCCCAGAGCAACCGAGTGAGCCTGGAAGGGATGCTCGAACGCGGCAGGCTGGACCAGCGGTCGGCCGAGGCACTCGCCAGGATGATCCGGGATTACCTGGAGTACGACGTCAATCCGCTCGGCTGGTTCGACACCGTCCTTGAGGAGGTGCGGGGCGAAGTCGACGTGAGAACCCGGCAGTTCCTGATCAACCTGCAGGCCATCATCCACACCCCGCTGGCGATCGGCGAACGCCCGTCGCAGCGCCAGGAAGACGTGAGCCTCGAGGTTTCGCGCTACCTGAACGAGGTCGGCAGGCCGTACGGCGCCGCACCCGAGTCGATGAACAAGATGAACCCGCACGCGGGCAAGCTCGGCAAGCTGATGGCCGCCGGCCTCGCCGGCACCTTCCTGGTCAATCTCCCGGTCCACCTCGCCCAAGCGACCAGCCTGACCGGGCTGGCGGCCGCGGTCGCGGGGACCTACGCGATCGCGGACGGGCTGTTCCTTTCCACCGCGCTGTCCAACGCCATCGGGGGGATCGCCGGCTACGACAACGCGCTCCGGCCGCTGTACCGCAGGATTCAGAACGCACTCGCGTTCCCGGTGCTGACCGTGGCCAACGGCATGCTGGTCGCGCTCGAGGCGAGTCAGGGGGAGTGGCTGAAGGCACTCGCCGCGACGACCCTGACCGGCGCCACCCTCTACATCTCCAAACTCGGTGCCGAGTTGGAGCTCCGGCTCGGCCGCCAGGCCGCCCGCAAAGGCCCGGCAGCCCTCTGGATCACCGCGTCCTCGCTGGTCGGGCTGGGCCTGATGGGCCTGTCCTCGGCGCCGCTGGTCGCCGCCGCGGGCACCGCGCTCGCCGTGTCCGGCCCGGTGATCTACGTCGTGCGAGCCGCCTTGAACCGGGCGTACGAGGCGTACGAGGCGCGAACTCCCTCGGGAATCGTTTACACGTCCAGCATCCCGGTGCTCGGCGTCGGCGCGGCCGTCGACCTGAGCCTGCCGCGCACGCCACCGGCACCGAAGCTTATCGATCCGGGTAGTGATCCCGAAAACGATCCCGACGATCCTGATACACCGGATGACGATCCAGGCGGCGCGCCGTCGCCGGGGCCGACGCCACCGACGCCCCCACGTCCGGCAGGCCCGTCGAACCGGCCGGACCCCGGGACGAATCCACCGGATCCGCACGGCGGGACGACCACTCCCCGCACGCCTCCGCCGGGCGCCGGTCCCGTCGGTGTGCCGGCCTCGGATTCGTTGCCGTCGCAGAAGAATCCCGATCCCGTCGGTGTGCGCGCCGATGCTCGGCACGCGTTGGGGCGCGCGGTGCCCGACGCCGGTATGCGGGCGGTCGAGCGCTCCGCGAGCGGCAGGTACGTGGTCACCGGCCCGGCCGGGAACACGTTCGACGTCACCGTGCTGGCGGGAACGCCGGGTCTTGGCCAGGTCGCCGAGTACAGAGTGGACAGCACGGAGAATTCGCTGGAGATCGAGATCTCCGAGTTCGCCACCGGGGACGTGACGCGGGACGCGGTCGCGAGGGCGCTGGGTGCGGCGGCGGCCGAGCTGGCCGGGACGCCGCACGGCGAGGACTTCCTCAGCGCCACCGCCGATCCCGCCGCGGACCCGTTGCTGAGCCCGGCCGATCACGGGCGGGCCGCGCAGCTGCTGGCGTTCGGTAGCGCGCTGGCCGGCAACCCACTGCCACTGCGGCGATCCGGGCTGAGCACCGCACTACGGGCGCTGATCGCGGACATGGGCTTGCGGCCGAGCGACCCGGGCGCCGCGCGGCGGCTTGCCGCGCTCCCGGACGAGCGGATGCGCGAGGTGGTGCGCCGGTACGCACCGGCGCCCGATGGCTATGCGAGCAGACTCGACTACGCGATCACCCGGCTTCTCGCCGGCAGCACGTCGTCGGTCGCTTTCGGCGGCGCCATCGTGGCTACCGCGCCGGTGGTCGCGGCCGCGATGATCAGCGGCGCGGCAGCGCGCTCGCTGGCGGCCGGCCTCTACGACCGGTCGGTCGTGGCCCGCGAGGTCAACGCGGAGAACGCGGCGAAAGCCCCCGTCGAGCGGGCGGTCGCCGAGCGGGCCGCGGCCAGGCGGGAGGCCCTTTTCCGCCCGCTTTTCGACCGCTGGACCGCGATTTCCGGCCGGCTTAGGAGTGGAACATCGTCGCCGGAGGCCCCTGCCACGGCACAGCCGGAAGCGTCCGGAATCGAGCGCCCGGACGCCGAGTACGTCGGGCTGACGCCGTACGCGGTGCGCCGGGCGGCCGGTGTCTCCGCCGGATCACTGGGCACGCTCGCGATGGCCTCGATCGGTATGCAGCCGATGATGGCCGGCGCGCTGCTCGCGACGCTCTGGGCGCCCGCCGTGTTCGGGGCGTTCGCCGAGGCGTTCCGGGGACGGCATCGCCAGGACGAGCGGGTGGCACGGGCCGCGGAACGGCTGGACGCGGCCGATCAGGCGACCGCGGACAACGAACGGGAGCTGGCCGAGTTCGGTCACGCCTTCCTCGATCTGATCGAGGAAAGGCTGGCGGACGTCCCAGCGCCCGAACCGGAGGAGTCGAGCGGACCCGGGCACCGGGCGAGCCCGCTGGCGACCTTCTCCGGCGTGGGCAACGACTCGGCGCTACCGCCGATCGGCTACCGCCTCCCGGACCGGAATCTGCCGGACACGTCCGACCCGACCTGGCTGTCCGCGATGTTCACCGGCTACCTGGAATACCTCGGGCTCGGGGTGATCCAAGCGATCGTCGGCACCATCGCCGGCGGGGTGACCGGGCACAGCGCGTATCAGGCGGCGCAGGAGGCCGAGCACACCCGCAGGCTGCACGACCTGCTGGAGAAGGTGGACGAGCACAGCGAGCTGCGCACCCGGGTGTTGCACGCGGCGCTGAACCGGCTCGCCGAAACCGCGCCACAGCGGGCGGACCGCGAACGACTTCGCCACTTTTTGGACGAGCACGGCCTGGACGAGCACGGGATGCCCGTGCCCGAATCGGAGCCGGACGCCGAGCCCGACGGGAATCCGCCGCCGTGGCTCGCGTCGAAAACCTGGCTGACCGCCGACATGGTGATCGCCTCCGCCTCCCTCGGCGCCACCACCGCGGGCTTCACGTTGTTCGGCATCGGCGGACTGGGCCCGTACGCGGTGGCCGCGGCGGCCGAAACGCTGATCCCGTTGTTCCACCGATCGTTGACGGAACGGGAATTCGCCGCCGAGGACGCCGCCGCCGGGCCCGCCGCCGAGCTGCGGAGGGCCGAGGCGCGGGCCAGGGCCGACGCGCTCGAGCGATACCTGTTCCGGCTGCTGGACCGTGGTCTCGCCGAGTCCCCGGACCAGCCCGGAGGGCAGCGGCAGTGGTGGCATCCGAGGCAGATCGCCGGCCTGATGAGGAAGATGGCGCCCGCCGTACCGTCGGCCGACGCCGCTCCGTTCTCGGTGCCAGGACAGCTCAAGGCCGCCGCCGACGCGGCCTATCTGCGTCTGCTGGAACAACCGGGCGAGCTCACCACACTGCCGGACCGGCTGGTGGCACTGGAGGCCATCGGTGCCGCCGCGGACCGGCTGACCAGGGCCGGGGACTGGGCGGCCGCGACCGGGCAGACCCGCCCGGAAGTGATGGCGCGCAACGAACTCGTCGAGGCGATCCAGCAGTACAACGAGCTCGCCGAGAACCCGCTGCGGCTCGATGACCTCTTCGACGGGGTGCACCAGGGCAACAGCACCCCGCAGCAGGTGCGTCAGCTGCTGCCGGGCCTGCAGGACGCGGTCGGCGGCGAACCCGGCGAGATGGTGCCCTGCCAGGTGGCGGCCGTGCTCACCGACCGGCACCTCGCCGACCGGGCGGCGGGCAGGCCGCCGGGACGGGCGATTCCGCCGCGCACGCTGGCCGGGTTGACCGGCCGGGAGGGCTGGGCCGACCGGGTCGCCATGGCGGCGAGGGTCGCCGGGGCGCGGTTCGTCCCGATGGCGTCGGCCAACGATGTGGCGCGACGGCTGCGCGATCTCGGGCCTGGTGCCCGCGCGATCGTGCACGGTGAGCGTGCGGGCGTCACGCATCTGTTCAACGTGGCCAATCTGGACGGTGAGGTCTACTTCATCGACGGGCAGGTCACCCTGTTCGCCGACCTGGCAGGCTACCGCGACGGATTCCGGGTGCTCATCACCGAGGACAACGGTGAGGAGGCTCGCCGGTGGGCCGGCCGTCCGGTGCCTTTCCTGCTGCGCAACGCCTACGCGCAGGCGATCGCCTCGGCCCGTGAGCAGTTCGCCCGGCTCCACAAGGATCCCGCCGCGCCGAAAGGCATCGACGACGTGATCAACCCGGATCCGTCCGAACAGGACGGTCCGGGGAGAGCGGACGCCGCGGTGCCCGCGCCGAACCCGGCGACCGGCGCCCCGCCCGCGCGCGGCACCACCGCGGCCGGTCGCCGTTGGAAGGTGTACCGCGATGTCGCGGCGCTGACCCGCGGGATGATCCCGCCCAGCGTCGAGCCCACGTGGCACCGGCATACCCGTGGGATCGTGACGGCGGCGACGAACATCGTGAACGGCCCGCCGCGTCCGGCGTCCGGCCTGACGCGCTGGATGTCGTTGATCGAGACGGCGTACGGCATGGTGCACAGCGCACGGCAGATCTCGGCCGGGGCGACCTACGATCCCGAGCTGGTGCGGTGGGCGCAGGAACATCCGGAGGCCCTGAAGTACTTCCGGATGCCCGAGCTCTCGCCGCTGGCGAGGACGAGCGAGGTCAACGCCTTGCCGTCGATCCACGCGGGGGTGGTGACGCCGGCCGAGCAGGCCTGGCAGATCGAAAACCATCACCCGCTGCTGCGCGAGGTCAATCCGAACTTCGCCAGTCCCCATGCCTACGAGGAAGGCTGGCGGACCAACGGTCCGCAGGCCGTCGTCGGCTATTTCCGAGGCATGCTCGGCCAGGAGATGAGGGTCGAACCGGTCCGGCCCGAAGACATGGGGCGGGTGGACGGGGAAACCTATGTCGCCGAGGAACTCCAGGGGTCCTGGGAAGCTCACGACAGCTACGACAGTGTCATCGACGAAATCTACGATGCGTGGTGGGCCGCGTCGAGTCCCTCCCCGCTGCCGCCGACCGCCGCGCTGCGTCTGACCTACGCCGATCCCCGATCCGGAGAGATCGTGGAGAAGTGGGGCCTGGTGCGGTGGACCGAGGGCGGGGTCGTGTTCCTGTCCCCGGTGCCCGGAACCTTGATGTTGTTGCCGGCCCATCCACTTTCGATCTCCCTGCTTCCGATCACCTATGGCGAGGCGGCGAAGAACAACCTGCCGGAACGGCCCGGCCGCCCGGTCGAATCGCCGCCGGCGCTCGACGTGCCCGTTCCCTCCACCGATCCCGGCCAGGTCGCGTGGGCGCTGGGCGAAGTGGACGGCGGGAGGCTGGCCGAACTGGCGTTGCCCGGGTTGGTGATCGAAGGCGTCGACGCCGGTCGGCCCACCGTCCTGCACGGCACGCTGGCCGATGGGACGGCGGTACGGATCGACGTGGTGAGCGCCGGATCATCCGGCGCCCCGAGCTTCGATGCCTTGTCCGGCCGGATCATCCGGGATCGGGCGGCGGCCCCGCCCGGTGCCAGACTGGTGTACCTGTTCGCCGAGGGGCTCACTCCGCGGCTGGCCGAGGGGCTGGTCGGGATCGGCGCGGACGTGGTGCTGCGCCAGGCGGGCTCCACCGGATTCGAAGTGCTCGCGGCCCGGGATCCCGGCCCGGCTCCCGATTTGTTCAGCCGCCGGGCCGCCCGGAGCAACCAGGACATCCTCGACAGCGGCGACGGCCTGCCGCGTACCCAGGAGACCGTCGCCCGCACGGCCGAAGCCGCCGGGATCGATCTGACCGGCGTTCACGTCCAGCTGGTCGAGGCGCCCGAAGTGATCGAGTACTTCGACGAAGTGGGCGCTTGTGCGTCCACCCCACCGGAGTCCGGGGGCACGGCAATCTGGCTCGGCCCCGCCAGTTTCGCCGACGTCGAGACCCTGGTGGCGGTGCTCGCACACGAGATGACGCACGTGCGCCAGCTTCGCGCCGGGATCACGCCGACCGAGCAGACGCGCGAGAGTCTCGAAGAAGAGGCGGAAGCCAGTGAAGCGCCCGCCCTGGAAAGGTTCCGAAATCATGACGACGACGATGTTCGAGGTGGAGAAGACCTTCGATCTGCCGGGCCGGGACGGGATCCTGGTGACCGGCCGGTTGCGCCAAGGCACACTGGAGAGCGGTTCGAACCTCCGGCACGGGACGACGGGCGCGTGGATCCGGATCCTCGGCCTGGAATTCGCCACCCCGGACCAGCGGGGGACCGACCGGCGGACGATCCGGATCGACCGGCGGGACGCGGAGCAGGTGACCCCGGGATCGATCCTGACGGGCCGTCCCCCGACTTCCTGAACCTGCCGCCGACGACCTTCCATCCGCTCCCGCCCCGTATCGACGAGGTGATCAATCAGGAGCCGGAACCGGAGCCCGCCGAACCCGAGGCCGACCGGATCCCGATCGAGGACGTTCCCGGCCCGCTGCACCGTGACGAACCGTTGCCCGCCTCGGAACTTCGCGCGTCCTTCCGGGGCGAGGACGATCCGAACGATTCCGACCGGGCGTTCGCTCCCGACGTCGTCGAGTACTTTTCGCCCGAGCGCAGGGAGGAACATCGGGTCTTCGTACGGGACGGCAGGCTCTATTGGGCGCGGGACGGATCCCCGCTGAACACGCCCGCCGTCACAGGGCCGTTCGAACAGTCGATCTTCGCCATGGATCCGGAAGGGAACCTGTACGTGTCACTGACCTGGGTCTCGGGCAGGCTGCACCATTCCAGCTTCCTCGCCGGGGCGCCGGTCGCCATGGCCGGCCACATCGAAGTGGTGAACGGGAGGCTGACCAAGCTGACCCGTGAGAGCGGGCACTATCAGCCGGAGAAGGAGCAGCTGACGACCGGGCTGAACGTCCTTGCCGAGCAAGGCGTGGATGTCTCCCAGGTGGACATCGGTCACCAGTTCTAGACGGAAGGAAACCAGGCAAGTGCGGTTCCCGTGGCGTGGATACGTCAATCAGCTCACCTACGCGGCAGACCTGCGGCACCGGGTGGACGACGAGTTCGTCGGGCGGGTCGCGGACGAGCTGATCCGTCAACGGTTCTTCACGCTCCCCGTGGCGGACTACCACCGGGCGGCCACGGAGGCCCTCGGATCCGGGGAACGGATAGCCGGCGAACCGGACGACGAGGACGCCACCCGCGATTTCCTCGCCCGGCTGGTGCGGGCCCTCGACGACCGCGGGCCGTGGCCCGAACCGCCCTACTCGACCAGCGGCACCGGCGAGTGGGCCGCCTTGCGGGCCGCGCCCGTGATCGCGCGTGTCCCGCTGACCGAGCGGGAGATCGGAGCCACGCTGAACCGCGTCTTCGCCCAGGAGCCGCCGGGTGCCGGCGACGTGCGGGTGCTGATCCTGCGACTGCGCACCGGGCAACGGGTCGCCTTGCGTGCTTCGCGCCCGTTCACCGAGCCCGGCGTCGACCTGGTGACCTACGACGATCCAGCGTCCACTGTGGCCGCGTTCGGTGAGCTGACCGGTATCGAAGCGGAACCCCGCTAGGGCAGGCCTCGCTCTCAGTTCGGGCTGACCGGGAACCGCAGTTCGAAGATCGCGCCACCTTCATCGGCGTTGTACACCGCGAGCGTGCCGCCGTGCGCCTGCGCGACCCACCGCACGATCGACAGCCCGAGCCCGGAAGACCCGCCGGTGCTGGCGAAGCGGTCGAAGGCGTCGCCCGCCATCGTCGTGTCGATCCCCGGCCCGTGGTCGGCGACGGTGACGGTGCCGCCGGCGACGGTCAGGTGCACGAACGCCTTCGCGCCCGGGTGGCGGCCGTAGCGCATGGCGTTGTCGAGAAGGTTGCCGATCGCCCGTTGCAGCAGCGCGGGATCGGCGTTGACCTTCGTGGGCGCGGCGGTGACGGTGACTTCGGCGCCGTCGGTCGCGGTGTCCTCGACGATGCCCACCACCAGCTGATCGAGCCAGATCGGCTGGATGCTCAGCTGTTCCACGCCCGCGGCCAGCCGGGCGCGGACGAGCAGGTCGTCGATGATCCCGCCCATTCTCGCGGCGAGCCGGACGGTGCGCGGCAGGAGTTCCGCGGACTGCGCGGGATTGGCCATCGCGGTTTCGGCGAGCGCGCGCAGGGCGGCGACCGGGGTGCGGAGGTCGTGCGCGGTTTCGGCGAGCAGGACCTCCTGCTGCTGCAGGGCCGCGGCCGCGGGGCGGATCGAGCGGCCGGACAGCAGGTGGCCCGCGAAGCCCAGGATCGCGACCAGCAGCACGGTGCCGCCGATGACCAGCAGCGTGAACCGGTTGTGCGCCGCGTCTTCGGCCTCGGTGGACTGCACCGCGACGACGGCCGCGAACGTCTTGCCGTCGCCGTCGCGCAGCGGTTCGGCGCGGACCTTGACCATGGCGCCGTCGGTCGCCTTTTGGTGCCCCTGCACCAGCTTGCCGGTCTTCACCGCCTCCGTCGCCAGGCCGTTCAACAGCTGCATGCTCATCGGGACGCAGTTCGCCCGGGAAAGGTGCGGCTGGAACGCGGGCGCTCCGCCGGACAGGATCGCGAACTGGGGGCAGCGGTCGTTCAGCACGTCGGTGTTGACCAGCCCGAAGCCGACGGTGCCGTCGAATTCGACCAGCCTGCTGACCGACGACGTGACCTGGGTCAGCGCGGCGTCGATCCGTTCGTCGCCCTGGTCGCCGTCCTCGTTGATGAGCAGCCACGCGAAGACGACCAGCCCGAGCGTGTTCATCACGGTGAACAACGCGGTCAGCGTCCAGCGCAGCCTTCGCAGCCGATCGGCCGAGGAGTGGGTGTTCACCGGGCGCCCAGCCGGTAGCCGAGCCCGCGGACGGCGTGGATCAGTTCGGGTTCCTTCAGCTTGCGGCGCAACCGCTTCACCACCACATCGACCACATTGGACATCGGATCGGCCTGTGCGTCCCAGCAGTGCTCGATCAGATCCGCCCGCTGCACGGGCAGGCCCGCCCTGGTCAGCAGGTATTCGAGCACCGCGTACTCCTTGTTGGTCAAGGTGAGCAGCACGCCCGCGCGGCGCACCTCGCGCCGCGCGCAGTCCATCACCAGGTCTTCGTGCTGCAGCACCGAGGGCCGGTCGAACGCGGACCGGTGGCACAGGTTCGCCACCCGCTCGGTCAGCTCCGCCATCACGAACGGCTTCACGAGATAGTCGTCGCCGCCGTGCTCGAAGCCCGCCACCCGGTCGGCGAGCGCGTCGCGGGCGGTGAGGAACAGCACCGGCGCCCGCCAGCCCAGCTGCCGTCGCATGTGCACGTATTCGATGGCGTCGCCGTCCGGCAGCATCCGGTCCAGCACCACGCAGTCGTGGTGTGTTCCGCGCAGCAGCCGGTCCGCGGTCGCGATGTCGCCCGCCTCGTCGACGACGAAGCCGGCCGCGCGCAGCTGCGTGACCAGTGCGAGCCGCAGATTCTCGTCGTCTTCGACGACCATCACCCGTGTCATCAAAACCTCATGTTCGGACAGCGAAAGTAGACGCGTGCAGTTCCCGGTGCCCCTGAACGCTAACGCGTCGGGTGCCCGCGACCGCCCGGACGGCGGGGAACTGGCATGAACAGGACGTCGTCGGCGGCACCGCGCCGGGGGAAGAGGGAGGTACCTGCGATGACCGTGCAGACCGGCCAGCTCAGTCTGGTCACGGGAGCGGGCTCGGGCGGCGACCGGGCGGGGCTCGGCGAACTGCTCGCGGAAGCGACCGGCGAGGTGCTCGTCATGAGCACGGGAACGGACACCGCGTTCCAGCGCAACGCGCTCGCGAACGTCCGTCCCGGCGTACGCCACAAGGTGCTCTTCCCCGACTCCGCGCGGATGTCCGGCGCGCTCAACCGGATGTCGCGGGCCGGTGCCGAGGTGCGGACCGACGCCGAGGTCCCGATGGACGCGCTGGTGATCGACCGGACTTCGGTCGTTCTTCCGGCGGAGGGCAGGCAGGCCGGTTCCGCGGTGTTCCGCTTGCCCGGCGTGGTCACCGCGACGGTCGGATTGTTCGAGCGGATCTGGCAGGCCGCCGCCCCGCTCGTCCCGCTGGATCTCCCCGAATCCGAGAACGCTTCGATCCTGACCTGCCGCGAACAGGAACTCCTGACGCTGCTCTTCTCCGGCACGACCGACGAATCCGCCGCCGCGCGGCTCGGCGTGTCGGTGCGCACGGTGCGCCGGATGGTCGCCGACATCATGAACCGGCTAGGCGCCCGCAGCCGGTTCCAGGCGGGCGCCAAGGCCGTCGACCGCGGCTGGCTGATGGCGAAGGCGGGCTGATGACCACCTCGACTCCCGGCCGTGTCCTGCTGGTGGCCCAGCGGCCGGGCGCGTACCCGACCATCGGCGATGCGTTGGTGGAAGCGTCCGACGGCGCCGTCATCACCATCGCGGGCGGCGAATACGCCGAAACCGTCGAACTGGCCGGCCTTCGGGTGACCCTGTCCGCGGCGGACGGTGCCACCGTCGTCGTCGACGGCCGGGGCGCGGACCGGCCCGTTTTCCGCACCACAGGCGGAGCCCTCGTCCTCGAAGGGATCGAAGTCCTGGCGGGCGGCGCGTCCGCGATCCAGTCCGACGACACGGAACTGGCCGTCCGGAACTGCACCGTCTCCGGCGGGCGCGGTCCGGCGATCGCGATCCGCGGCACGACGGCGTTCGCCGTCAGCGGTTGCGTGATTTCGGCGGCGGAGCAGGGGATCCTCGTCGACGGTTCGCCGGGGAGGATCGACGACACCACGGTCGAAGACGTGACGGGGGACGGGATCACCCTCGGCCAGGGGGCCGATCCGGTCCTGTCGGGCTGCCGGGTCACCGGCTGCGGGCTGCGCGGCGTCTACGTCTATCAGTACGCCCGCCCCGTCATCGAAAACTGCGAGATCTCGCACACCGGCCACGAAGGCATCGCCGTCGCACACCACGGGGTGCCGGTGATCAAGCGGTGCACGGTCACCGACACCCGGGGCCCGGGGATCTCGTTCGCGTCCGGGTGCGGCGGCGAGATCTCCGCTTGCCGGGTCGCGAACACCGCGGAACCCGGGATCGCGATCGCCGAGGGGGCGACGCCGACGATCGGCGACGCCGCGGATCCCGGCGCGGTGGGGGACAACGCCTTGGAGGAGATGCTCGCCGAACTCGACTCGATGATCGGCCTTCCCGGGGTCAAGGAAGAGGTCCGTTCGCTGGTCGACGAGTTGCAGGTCAACGAATGGCGCCGCCGGGCCGGGCTGCCGGTCGGCGCGGCCGGACATCATCTGATCTTCGCGGGAGCGCCCGGCACGGGGAAGACGACGGTCGCGCGGATCTACGGCAAACTGCTGAAGGCGCTGGGAGTCCTGCCGGTCGGCCAGTTCCGCGAGGTGTCGCGCCGGGATCTCGTCGGGCAGTACATCGGGCACACCGCGGAGAAGACCGCGACGGTCTTCGAGGAGGCCAAAGGCGGTGTCCTGTTCATCGACGAGGCGTACACGCTCACGCGGCTCGCCGGTTCCGGCGGCGATTTCGGCCAGGAGGCGATCGACACCCTGGTCCCGTTGATGGAGGAACATCGCGACGAGGTGGCGGTGATCGTGGCCGGATACACCGGCGAAATGGTCGATTTCCTCGCCGCCAACCCCGGTCTCGCGTCGCGGTTCGGCAAGACGATCGAGTTCGAGAACTACAGCCCCGACGAACTGCTCGCCATCTTCGGGCGGATGGCGTCCGCCGGGGACTACGAACTCGATCCCGACGCCGGCCCGGTGCTGACCGGCCATTTCCGGCGCGTTTCCGGCGACGTCAACTTCGGCAACGCGCGGGACGCGCGCCTGCTGTTCGAGAAGGCGCGCACGGCTCAGTCGCAACGTTTGCGGCTGCTGGGCCGCATGCCCGCGGTCGAAGAACTGCGCGGGTTGCACGTGGCCGACGTGGAGGCGGCCATCGCACGATAACGTGCCCTCGTGCGGGTGCTGGTGACCGAGGACGACGAGAACTTGCGGGTGGCGTTGGAATTCGCGCTGCGCGGCGACGGTTTCGCGGTGGACACCGCCGCCGACCTGCCGGGCGCGGACGAGGCGCTGATGGTGAACGCCTACGACTGCGCGGTGTTCGACCGGATGCTGCCTTCGGGCGACGCGCTGTCGTACGTCCGCAACCGGCGCAGCACCGGATGGCCGATGCCGGTGCTGTTCCTGACCGCTCGCGACAGCGTCGCCGACCGGATCAACGGCCTGCGCGTCGGCGGCGGTGACTACCTGGTCAAGCCGTTCGCGATGCCGGAGCTGATCGCGCGGGTGCGCAGCCTGTGCCGCCGCGACATGGCCGGGCAGGCGGTGGTCCTGCGCTGCGCCGACGTCGAACTCGACACCGGCAGGCACCAGATCTCGCGCGCGGGTGTGCTGCTCACCGTGACCCGCAAGGAGTATCTCGTCATGGAGCGGCTGATGGCCGCCACCGGGCGGCCGGTCTCGCGGCGGGAACTGATCCGGTACGCGTGGGACGAGATGGCCGATCCGGCGTCCAACGTGCTGGACGTCGTGATCGCGCGGCTGCGGCGGAAACTCAAGGACCCGCCGCTGATCCACACCGTGCGAGGGTCGGGTTACCGCATGGCGCCGCTTCAGTAGTCACTCACGCCACTTGGGTCACAGCTCCCTCCCGCGGGCCCCGCCCGCCCCGGATGTGCCATGCTCGACAGCGCACGAGGCGGCGAAACCGAGAGGTGACGAGGGTGTCCATCTGGGCAGGCGTGATCAATTTCGTCCGGGCGCGGTACGAGGTGCTCGAAGAGCGGGGGGACTGGCTCCGGTTCCGCGTCGACACCGGCGACGGCCGCGGCCAGCAGGTGTCCTTGCACCACTTGCCCGACCACGTCGGCGCGGAGTGGGTGGAGATCTCGTCTCCGGTCGGCTGGGCCGACAAGATCGATCTGCGGCGCCTGCTCGAACTGGCGGGCGGGGATTCGGTCGGCGGCGCGGCGGTGGTGGACGGTGTCGCGCTGCTCAAGCACACGATCCCGCTGGTCGACCTGAATCTGGTCAACGAGTTCGAACACCCGCTGAAGTCCCTCGTCACGCGTGCCGACAGCTTCGAACACGAGCTCACCAAGGCCGACGAGTTCTGATAGGACGGTCCGGGAAACGATGAAGGCCCCCTGCGGCGCAGGGGGCCTTCACGCGTCTCTACGGCTCAGAGGCGTTCCTGCAACGCGTCCGCGGCGGCGAGCAGATCCGCGGCCCAGCGCGCTCCCGGCTTACGCCCTATGCGTTCGATGGGCCCGGAAACCGACACCGCGGCGACGACGGTGCCCGTCGAATCCCGCACCGGCGCCGAGACACTCGCCACACCCGGCTCCCGCTCCGCCACGCTCTGGGCCCAGCCGCGGCGGCGGACTTCGAGCAGCGTGCGCTCCCCGTACACCGCCTCGGTGAGGATCGTGCGCTGTGTGTGCGGATCCGACCACGCGGCGAGCACCTTCGCGCCGGAGCCCGCGGTCATCGGCAGCCGTGACCCGATCGGCACCGTGTCACGCAGCCCGCTCGGCGGTTCCGCCGTCGAAACGCAGACGCGCTGGACGCCGTCGCGGCGGTACAGCTGAACGCTTTCGCCGGTGATGTCGCGCAATTTCGGCAGCACCGAACTCGCCGCGTCGAGCAGCGGATCGGTCGAACCGCCCGCCAGTTCCGCGAGTGCGGTACCCGGGCGCCAGCGGCCGTCGGGGCCGCGGCGCAACAGGCGATGCACTTCGAGGCCGACCGCGAGCCGATGCGCCGTCGCGCGCGGCAAACCGGTCCGTGTGCACAGTTCCGCCAGGCCACAAGGATCTTCGGCCACGGCCTGAAGCACGGCCACGGCCTTGTCGAGTACTCCGATACCGCTATGCTGTCCCACAAGCCGATACTATCTTCCCGAAGTTTGAGATGTCCAGATGGTGGGAAGTACCTATTCCATCGCATGTGAGGAGCCGGAAATGCCCCGGACACTGGCCGAGAAAGTGTGGGAGTCGCACCTGGTGCGGCGCGGCGAGGGGGCCGAGCCCGACCTGCTCTACATCGATCTCCACCTGCTGCATGAGGTCACCAGCCCGCAGGCGTTCGACGGACTCCGCCTGGCGGGCCGGAAACTGCGCCGCCCCGACCTCACCATCGCGACCGAGGACCACAACGTCCCGACGATCGACATCGAGCTGCCGATCGCGGATCCCGTTTCCCGCACCCAGGTCGACACCCTTCGCGCCAACTGCGAGGAGTTCGGTGTCCGGCTGCATCCGATGGGCGACGCCGAGCAGGGCATCGTGCACGTCATCGGCCCGCAGCTGGGCCTGACCCAGCCCGGGATGACCGTGGTGTGCGGCGACAGTCACACCTCGACGCACGGTGCCTTCGGCGCGATGGCGTTCGGCATCGGCACCTCCGAGGTCGAACACGTGATGGCGACCCAGACCCTGCCGCTCCGTCCATTCAAGACGATGGCGATCACGGTCGACGGTGAACTTCGTCCCGGCGTCACCGCGAAGGACGTGATCCTCGCGGTGATCGCGAAGATCGGCACCGGCGGCGGGCAGGGCTACGTCCTCGAGTACCGCGGCGAGGCCATCGAAAAGCTGTCGATGGAAGCCCGGATGACGGTGTGCAACATGTCCATCGAAGCCGGTGCGCGCGCCGGGCTCATCGCGCCGGACGAGACGACGTTCGCGTATCTGAAGGGCCGTCCGCACGCGCCGCAGGGCGCAGATTGGGACGCCGCCGTCGAAAACTGGCGCGAACTCCGCACCGACGACGACGCCGTCTTCGACGCCGAAGTGCACCTGAACGCCGACGAGCTCACGCCTTTCGTGACCTGGGGCACGAACCCCGGCCAGGGTCTCCCGCTGGGCGCCGAGGTGCCCGACCCCGAGCGCATCGGCGACGAGAACGAGCGCATCGCCGCTGAAAAGGCCCTGTCCTATATGGACCTGAAGCCGGGCACGCCGCTGCGGGAGATCGCGGTGGACACCGTCTTCCTAGGCTCGTGCACGAACGGCCGGATCGAGGATCTGAGGGCCGCGGCGGACGTCCTGCGCGGGCACAAGGTCGCCGATTCGGTGCGGATGCTCGTCGTCCCCGGCTCGATGCGCGTCCGCCAGGCGGCGGAAGCCGAAGGGCTGGACCGGGTCTTCACCGAAGCGGGCGCGGAATGGCGTCAGGCCGGCTGTTCGATGTGCCTCGGCATGAACCCGGACCAGCTCAAGCCGGGCGAGCGCAGCGCGTCGACCTCGAACCGCAACTTCGAAGGCAGGCAGGGCAAGGGCGGCCGGACGCATCTGGTCTCGCCGCTCGTGGCGGCCGCCACGGCCGTGCGGGGAACGCTGTCCAGCCCCGAAGACCTGCAGCCCGCCGTCGCTCGCTGACATCGCTGACATCCGCGAAGGAGTTCCCAACATGGACGCGTTCACCCACCACACCGGCGTCGGGGTCCCGCTGCGCAGGTCCAACGTGGACACTGACCAGATCATCCCGGCGGTCTACCTCAAGCGCGTGAGCCGCACCGGCTTCGAGGACGGGCTCTTCGCCGCCTGGCGGTCCGACGAGTCGTTCATCCTCAACCAAGAGCCCTTCAAGAACGGGTCGGTCCTGGTCGCGGGCCCGGACTTCGGCACCGGTTCCTCCCGCGAGCACGCGGTCTGGGCCTTGATGGACTACGGCTTCCGGGTCGTGATCTCCTCCCGGTTCGCGGACATCTTCCGCGGCAACTCCGGCAAGCAGGGTCTCGTCGCCGCTCAGGTCGAGCAGGCGGACGTCGAACTGCTGTGGAAGCTGCTCGAAAACGAGCCCGGGACGGAGGTCACGGTGGACCTCGAGTCGAAGACGGTACGGGCCAAGGACTTCACCGCGCCCTTCCAGATCGACGACTACACCCGCTGGCGGCTCCTCGAAGGGCTCGACGACATCGCCCTGACACTCCGCCACGCGGAGGAGATCGACACTTTCGAGACCCAGCGCCCCTCCTGGAAGCCGGTGACCCTCCCGGCGGCCTCTTCCTGAGGTCGGCCGAAGGGGGCGGATTCCCTTGCTGAGCAGGGAATCCGCACCCCGGCCGGGGTCCTCCACACCACCCCCGAAACCACACCGAACGGCACCTCGAGAGGCCCTCAAGGGGTCCCTCGGGAGGCGGAACAGCCCCCGAGACAAGGGAAATTTCCGCGCGTCGTTTGGAATTTGTGCTGCATTGGTAATACCGTGTGCGCTAAGTCGGCCGACGGGGCCGTGTACAAGTAGTTCTTCTTGGAGGACTGGAATGGCCAACAAGGCCCAGCTGATCGAGGCGCTGTCGGAGCGCCTGGGCGACAAGAAGGTCGCGTCGGAGGCCGTCGATGGCCTTGTCGACATCATCATCCGGACGGTCAACAAGGGCGAGAAGGTGAACATCACCGGCTTCGGTGTGTTCGAGAAGCGCGCCCGCGCCGCCCGCACCGCGCGGAACCCGCGCACCGGTGAGACCGTTCGCGTCAAGAAGACCAACGTGCCCGCGTTCCGCGCCGGCACGACCTTCAAGGACGTCATCAGTGGTTCGAAGAAGCTGCCGAAGGCCACCGCTGTGAAGCGCGCGACCGCCGGCACCGCCACTCGCGCCACCGCCACCCGCGCGACGACGACCCGGACGGCCGCCAGCCGCCCGGCCGCGACGCGTTCCACGACCACGCGGACCCGCGCCGCCGCCACGACGACGCGTGCCGCCGCGAAGCCGGCCGCCAAGGCGACCGCGACCAAGGCAGCGGCCAAGACGACCGCCGCCAAGGCCGCGCCGAAGACCGCCGCCAAGGCGACGACTCGCGCCACCACGGCCAAGAAGGCGACCGCCACCAAGGCCGCCGCGAAGCCGGCCGCCAAGGCGACCGCTGCCAAGGCTCCCGCGAAGAAGGCTCCGGCCAAGCGGACTTCGGCCGCCGCGAAGAAGAAGTAAGCTCCCTCTCCAGGAGTGAGCCAACGGCAGGGCCCCGCGCACAGCGCGGGGCCCTGCCGCATTTTTCGGCCGGTATGCCGTGCGACCGCCTGGTTTCGCCCGACGCGGTCGCGCGGGACGCGTCGGGGATTCATGTCCCGGAAGGGATCCACGGCCGCTCAGCGGCGGATGTGATGCGATTCTCGTGCCGGTGGGCGAAGTCGCGGAAAAGAATCCGCTTCGACCGGTCACTCCGATGGACGCATCACCGCGATTTCCCGGTGCCGCCCTCCACAGTGGAGCGATGGGCAGAACACTGCCGGAGTAAGGCAGGTCACCCACGTGGGGGAGCCGTGCGACTTTCCTGTGTCCAGACGCCGAACACCCGTGGGCAAAGACGGAACTCGCGTGATTGGAGCCGTAACTCGCGTGATTGGAAGACGAACTCGTGAGTTACGGCTCCCATCACGCGTGATACGGCTCCAGACACGCGAGTTCGGTGAATAAGCGCAGGCGAAGCGTCAGGGATGCGCCGGAGCGGGCGTGGGCAAAGGCGACGCGAAGTAGTCCGCGGCCACCAGTACCGGCCCGTCCTCTTCGGTCGGGGCACGGAACGACAGCACCCAGAACGAGCCCTTCTTCGACGGCACCACACCGCCACGCGCGGCGGTCAGGTCGACGCCGTCGCGGTCGGCCAGCGCGCTGACGACGTCCGGGATCACCCCGCCCTGGCTGGAGATCACCGGCGTCCCGCCGTCACCGGCGATGGCCAGCAGCCGTGCGACACCGAGTACCGGGTCCGGCCAGTAGCCCTCTTCCGACAGCAGCGGCTCGTGCCGGATCTCGATCCCGAGATCCTCGGCGAGCCCGTTCACCGTCTGGACGCACCGAAGCCGCGGCGCCGAGAGCACCCTGCCGGGCGCGTAGTGCCGCAACAGCGAACGCAGTGCTTCGGCCTGACGCTGGCCCGCGTCGGACAGCGGCCGCAGGTCGTCGTCGCCGTTCCACTCGTCGCGTTTACCCGCTTTGGCGTGCCGCACCAGGATCACCGTGGTGAGTTCGGGCGGCAGCGCGGAGAACTCGCGCAGCACCCGGACGTCCCCGGGCCGCGTCAACAGTTTCTCCGCCGACTCCGCGTCGAGCCAGCGCAGCTCGTCGACTTCCTCGTTCGGCGCGAACGAGCCCGAAACCGCGTGCGCGGAGAAGTAGTCGACGGTCTTCGGCGCTCCCGCCACGGTGTATTCCGTCCGGACCAGATAGCGGCCGAGGACCGCCTTGAATCCGGTCTCCTCTTCGATCTCCCGGACCGCCGCGCCCGCGATGGTCTCGCCCGGATCGAGCTTTCCCTTCGGCAGCGACCAATCGTCGTAGCGCGGCCGGTGGACCAGCGCGACCTCGATCCGGTCCCCGTCACGACGCCAGAGAACGGCTCCCGCCGCCCGCACGACCCCGCTCATCCCGCCGCCCCGTGCCGCTTCGCCAGTTCGACCTGGTGGTCGCGGACGTCGTCCCCGGACGCGGGGAACGGGGTCCACTCGCCGGTCGAGTTCAGCACCCAGCACCGCGTCGAGGGGTGCAGCGCGGATTCGAAGATGTAGTCCAGCTGTGCCGTCAGTTTCGGATCCTTGACCCGCACCAGTGCCTCGATCCGGCGGTCGAGGTTGCGGTGCATCATGTCCGCGCTGCCGATCCACCGCGTGCCGCCCGCGAGGAAGGTGAAGACGCGCGAGTGCTCCAGGAAACGGCCGAGGATGGACCGCACGTGGATGTTCTCGCTCAGTCCCTCCACACCCGGTTTCAGCGAACAGATCCCGCGCACCACGATGTCGACCGGCACTCCGGCCTGTGAGGCGTGGTACAGCGCGTCGATCACCTGCTCGTCGACGAGCGAGTTGCATTTGATGCGGATCCCGGCGGTCTGGCCGGCGCGGGCGAGTTCGATCTCCTCGCCGATCGCGCGCACGATGCCGCGCCGGATCCCGTGCGGCGACGTGAGGATGTTGCGGTAGGTGTCCTGGCGGGAGTACCCGGTCAGCACGTTGAACAGATCCGTCAGATCCGCGCCGATCGTCGGGTCGGCGGTCAGGATGCCGAGATCCTCGTACAGGCGCGCGGTCTTCGGGTTGTAGTTGCCGGTGCCGATATGGCAGTAGCGGCGGATGGTCGAACCTTCCTGGCGCACCACCATCGACACCTTGCAGTGCGTCTTCAGCCCGACGAGCCCGTAGACCACGTGCACGCCCGCGCGTTCCAGTGTGCGGGCCCAGGTGATGTTGGCCTGTTCGTCGAACCGCGCCTTGATCTCGACCAGCGCGACGACCTGCTTGCCCGCTTCGGCGGCGTCGATCAGCGCGTCGACGATCGGGGAGTCGCCGGAGGTGCGGTACAGCGTTTGCTTGATCGCCAGCACCTTGTCGTCCGCGGCGGCCTGTTCGATGAACCGCTGGACGCTGGTGGAGAACGAGTCGTACGGGTGGTGCACGAGGACGTCGCCCTCGCGCAGCGTCGCGAACACCGACTTCGGCGTCTCGCGCTCACCGAACGCCGGATGCGTGGCGGGAACGAAAGGGCGGTCCTTGAGTTCCTTCCGGTCGACGCCGGACAACTGGTGCAGGCAGGTCAGATCCAGCAGACCCGGGACCTCGACGACGTCGCGCGGGTCGACCTCCAGTTCCCGCAGCAGCAGTTCGAGCATGTGCTCGCTCATGTCCTGCGCCACTTCGAGCCGCACCGGCGGGCCGAACCGGCGCTGCGCGAGTTCGCGTTCCAGCGCCTGGAGAAGATCCTCGTCGCGATCCTCTTCGACCTCGAAGTCCGCGTTGCGGGTGACGCGGAACGCGTGGTGCTCGGTGACCTCCATCCCGGTGAACAGCTCGCCGAGGTGCGCGGCGATCAGTTCCTCCAGCGGCAGGAAGGTCGCGGTGCGGACCTCACGCGGCTGCTGCTCGATACGCATCAGGCGCGGCACGTTGCTCGGCACCTTGACGCGCGCGAACCGCTCCGTGCCCGCCTCCGGGTCCCGGACGGTGATCGCGAGGTTGAGCGAAAGCCCGGAGATGTAGGGGAACGGGTGCGCGGGATCCACGGCCAGCGGTGTGAGCACCGGGAAGATCTGCTCGCTGAAGTAGTTGGACAGCCGGAGCTGGTCGGCGCCGGTCAGGTCGTTCCAGCCGACGATGTGGATGTCCTCGTCGGCCAGCTGCGGCCGCAGGTGCAGCTCGAAGGCGTTCGTGTGCCGCTCGACCAGGTCCTGGTTGCGTTTGGCGATGTACGCCAGCTGTTCGCGCGGGGTGAGCCCGTCCGCGCTGCGGACCGGGAGGCCGGTCTCGTCGCGGCGTTTCAGCCCGGCGACCCGCACCATGTAGAACTCGTCCAAATTGGACGCGAAGATCGCCAGGAACTTGGCGCGTTCGAGCAGCGGCTGCGACTCGTCCTCGGCCAGCGCGAGCACGCGGGCGTTGAAGTCCTGCCACGACAGCTCACGGTTGAAGTACCGGTCGTCGGGAAGGGTCTCGACGGCCGTCGGCGCCGACGTCACCGCCGGCGGCGCGGCGGGCAGCGCGCGGAACTCCTGGGCGGGACGGCTCGCCGAACCACCGCGCGTCGCGCGGACGGCCGCGCGCGGGACCGTGCTGTTCGTCTTCCGCGCCCGGACGGGTTTCGCCGTGCCGTTGTCCGGTTCCGGTTTCGCGGCGGAGGTCTTCCGCTTCCTTGCCGAGTTCGAGGTGCCGCCGTCATTTGTGCTCACGGCTTCATTGTTCACCACTCGGGGCGATTATGTGCGCCGCGCGCGGGACGCCAGGGTGAACTCTCGTCACATCGGCACGCAGGGTGTCCCCAACAGCGTTGAAGTGCGCTTTCCGGCACCGAGGGCGCGGACGTGAGCGAGATCATCCGCGGTGTCCACGTCGGCGCGCAGCGATTCCGCGGCGATCGTGAGCGGGGTCGCACCGGACGCGGTGTGCGCCCGCGCGGAACCCGCGCCGAACCGGGGCGCCAAAGCCCGGCCCGCGCCCGCCAGCAACAGGGTCGTGCCCGTTCCCTGCCGGTCCGCGACGAATGCCCGGCGTCCGGCGGCCTCGGCGAGCGCGGCGGTGAGGTCTTCGGTCCGCAGCGCGGGCAGGTCGGCCTGCAGGGCACCGACGAGACCGGACGGCGTGTCCCGGCGCAGCAGCTCCTCGCCGTGGCGCAGGGCCGCGTTCAATCCGCCGCGCGACGGCTCGGTGACGATCTCGACGCCCAGCTCGGTGAGATCCGCCACCGACGCCGGGTCGGCGGCGACCACCAGCACCCGCCGGACCCCGTCCGCCGAGGTCGCCGCGGACAACGTGTCGTAGGCCAGCGCCAGCACCAGTTCGGCGTGCCGCTCGGGCACGACCGCGCCACGAAGCCGCGACTTGCCCTGGGCGGGCCGCTTCATCGGCACGATCAGGTCGATACCCACACTGTCCACATCTCTCTTCTTACCCGACCCTCCCTGGACCGCGCTCGTACGCGCGCGGCAGGATCAGTGGCCTGGGACGACACGTGTGACTTCGAGGAGGACGAATTGGCCCGGCGTGAGAAGGGCGGCATCTGGGTGGGCATCGCCGCCGCACTGTTCTACCCGGCGACGGCCATCGGCAAGCGGGTCTACCGCAACGCCGAGCGGATCCCCCGCGAAGGCGGCGCGCTGCTCCTGCTCAACCACGTGTCCCACATGGATCCGGCGGTGGACGCGGTGTTCGTGCACCGGCAGAAGCGGGTGCCGCGTTTCCTCGGCAAGGAGAGCCTGACCAGGGCGCCGATCTTCGGCAAGATCTTCGTCGGCGCCGGGCAGATCCCGGTCTCCCGCGGTTCGGCCGCCGCCGGCGACAGCCTCAAGGCCGCCCACCAGGCGTTGCGTGACGGCAAGGTCGTCGTGATCTACCCGGAGGGGACGATCACCAAGGATCCGGACGGCTGGCCGAAGAAGCCGTTCACCGGGGCCGCGCGGCTCGCGCTGGAGACCGACGTGCCGGTGATCCCGATCGCCCGCTGGGGCACGAACCACATCTTCAACGGCTACACGAAGAAGTTCACGCCGTTCCCGCGCAAGAAGATCACGCACCTGGTCGGCGAGCCGATGGATCTTTCGGCCTACAAGAACGGTTCGACCCGCAGCGCGTCCAAACTGCGC
This sequence comes from Amycolatopsis sp. NPDC102389, assembly GCF_044765885.1. Lineage (NCBI taxonomy): Bacteria > Bacillati > Actinomycetota > Actinomycetes > Pseudonocardiales > Pseudonocardiaceae > Amycolatopsis > Amycolatopsis sp. NPDC102389. The sequence continues at coordinate 3,356 of NZ_JBIWKX010000016.1, read as the reverse complement.
GAGGTCACCGACCTGATGATGACGGAGATCACCGCGCTGCTCGCGGAGATCCGCCAGGAGGAACCGCCCGCGAAGAAGCCGGAGGACGACGCCTGATGGCCGAGGTCCAGCGGGTGACCGTGCTCGGCGCCGGATCATGGGGGACGGCGTTCGCCAAGGTCCTCGGCGACGCCGGGCGCGACGTGACCATGTGGGCCCGGCGGCCCGAGGTCGCGGCCGAGATCCGGGAGCGGCATCTCAATTCGTCCTATTTACCCGGTATCGAACTGCCGGAACGGATCACCGCGACGGCCGATCCGGCCGAGGCCCTCGACGGTGCGCAGGCCGTGGTCCTCGCGGTGCCGAGCCAGACCCTGCGGACCAATCTGTCGGAGTGGTCCGGTCTGCTGCCGTCCGACGCGATCCTCGTGAGCCTCGCGAAGGGCGTCGAACTGGGCACGCTCAAGCGGATGAGCGAGGTCATCGCCGAGATCGCGCGGGTCGGCGACGGGCAGATCGTGGTCGTGTCCGGGCCGAACCTGGCGAAGGAGATCGCGCTCGGGCAGCCCGCGGCGGCGGTGCTGGCATGCACCGACCACGACAACGCCAAGGCGATCCAGCGGGCGAGCTTCAACCAGTACTTCCGGCCGTACACCAACACCGACGTCGTCGGCTGCGAGCTGGGCGGGGCGTGCAAGAACGTCATCGCGCTCAGCTGCGGGATGGCGGCCGGGCTCGGGCTCGGCGCGAACACCGTGGCGACGCTGATCACCCGCGGGCTCGCCGAAATGGCCCGGCTCGGCGCGAAACTCGGCGCCGACCCGCTGACCTTCGCCGGGCTCGCCGGCGTCGGCGACCTCGTGGCGACCTGCTCGTCGCCGTTGTCGCGCAACCGGACCTTCGGCGAGCGGCTCGGCCGGGGCGAGACGCTGGAGCAGGCGCTGGCGGCCACCGGCGGCCAGGTCGCCGAGGGCGTCAAATCGTGCACGTCGATCCGGGAACTCGCGATGGGCCTCGGTGTCGACATGCCGATCACCGACGCGATGCACCGCGTGTGCCACGAAGGTGTCGACCCGCGGCGTGCGGGGGCCGAGCTGCTCGGACGGTCGCAGAAACACGAGTGGTCCTGAGAGAGACCGCATTATCGCGACAGACCGGGGCGGATTCGTGCTGCGAGCATGGACGCCGGGTGCGGAACTCACGGTCCACGGTATGAGATCTGTTGACCGCCGGGCTCCGCACTGGTTCGCTGGGCGCATGTTCGCACGTGGGATGACTGTGTCGCGGGGCCTCTCGGGTCTTGGTGCGGTCGCGTGTGCGTGTCGCTGTTGTCGGTGAACCCCAGCCCCGGCCCAGTTCGACACCTTCTTTCTTCTGCGAGGACACCCCCATGTTCGCCGTCCCGGACAACACGCTCGTCATTCCCGAAAACCCCGCCCTGCGCCACCCGGTGCGCGTCGCGCTCGAATTCGCCGCGGACCGTGACCGCTGGCGGCACCTGCTGCGTTACGACCCCGAGGAGCGCTTCTCGGCTCTCGTCGACGCCGATGAACTGCAGGAGATCTGGTTGATGAGCTGGCTGCCCGGCCAGCACACCGACCTGCACGACCACGAATTCGCCGCGGGCGCGTTCACCGTCGTCAGCGGGAAGCTGAGCGAGACCGTCGCCCGGCGCGCGGTCGACGGGAGGGCCGTGACCGAGCTGCACTCGCTGTCGGAAGGGCAGTCCCGCGTCTTCGGCCCCGGCTACGTCCACGAAGTGCGCAACGACGGGCCGGATCCCGCCGTCAGCGTGCACGTCTACCGGCACCGACCCCGCGCCATGCGGCCGTACCACCTGGACCCCATCTCCGGCCCCACCCGCGTTTAGTCCTCTGAATGCGTTCATTCCGCATTCAGAGGACTAAACGCGGCGGTCAGGCGAGGTCGCCGCGCAGGCGGAATTCGGCCTCGATGCGCTCCCGGGAAGAGCCGGTGGCGAGCAGGGTGTGCAGCAGGAGCCGGGATTTACGCGGGTCCAGCCAGCCCGCCATCGTCGCGCCCATCGCGATCAGATCCGATTCGGAACCCCGGAAACCGTAGGTGCCGCGGAACGTCGGCCCGGCACCGGTGCGGCCGGCGACCACGATCGGCACCTCCGGCAGGACGCGCTCGATCACGTCGGCGGACCCCGCCGAAACGTGCCCGGCGCCGTTGGCGGCGAGCACCACTCCCTTGACCCCGGCCTTGACCAGCGTTTCCAGGAGCTCGCCGGTGTCCTCGACGCCGCTTTCGACGATCGGCACCAGCCCGGAGAAGTCCGCGTTCTCCAGCGGCAACGCCGCCGGACGGTCGGCGGACGGGTGGAAGTAGTGCACCAAGCCCTCGCTGACCAGCGCGAGCGGGCCGGCGGGATTCGAGGAGAACGCTTCGACGTGGCTCGAATGCGTCTTCCGGACCCAGCGTCCGGCGTGCACGTCGTCGTTGAACGCGACCAGCGAGCCGCGGCCCCGGCTGCGGGGATCGGCGGCGACGGTCAGCGCGGCGAGGAGGTTCCCCGAGCCGTCGGCGCTGGGCAGGCTGGGATTGCGCATCGCGCCGGTGATCACGATCGGCGCCTCGGACGCCCACGTCAGCTCGAAGAAGTACGCGGTCTCTTCGAGCGTGTCCGTGCCCTGGACCACGACGACGCCTTCAGCGCTTTCGTCGACGGCACGAGCAGCCCAATCCCGAGTCCTGATCAGGGTCGCGAAGTCCATCGAGGCGCTGGAAATCCCCGCGAGCGTCTCCGCACGGACGTCCATCTCGAGGTTCTCGCCCAGGTCGCCGAGCAGGTCGGCGGCGGTGAGCCGGGGAACGGCGTGGTCTTCGCCGTCACCGGGGACCATGGAGATGGTGCCGCCCAGGGCGGCGACGGCGACAAGGGGCCGTTTTTCAGGGGAGACGCTCATACGGAGAGTCTAGAAACTCGTGAGTGGTAAGTGTCGTTCTGATGGACCGGTATTTGCTTACCTACTGGCCTTGCCCTCGTCGTTCTGCCATGGCGGGCCCGATGTCGGCGAGTGGGGAGGATTTCGGACGTTGAGTGTCCGGATTCCTCCCCGCTCGACTGCGAAGCGGGTCGTAAGAGCTTGATCAACGGACGATCGGGGACACTCACCGTCCCAAATCCTCCACACTCGACCGTGCCGCGGCGAGCATCCGACGTCATCGAACTCCGAGACCCGCGCCCCCTTCGACGACCCGTCGACACTTCACAGTCGCCCTGCTCAGACGTGGGGAGACGAATACCGGTCCGTTCTATTTTGAGCCGAAGGTCAAACGTGGCGTGTTCTTGGGCGGGCCGATGGTGGGATGAAGGCTCCCTTCGCCGCGTCTAATGCGGTGAAAGGAGCCTT
>NZ_JBIWKX010000015.1:120905-147970 GCF_044765885.1 Amycolatopsis sp. NPDC102389 | reverse complement strand
CCGCGACCAGCCCAAACAGACAGAAACCCAGCCACAGAAAGAAAACCAAGTCCAGCAGCCCGCGACCCCGCCGAACAGGTTAAAACTCAAGCTAGTCCCGACGAGATCGATCCATCCGCGGGTTGTCGACGACGTGGATCTTCCGTTTCCTGCTGTCGCGCCCGGACCAGACCGGCGAGCTTCGAGGTTGACGACCTCGGCCTCACTTCTATCGGGAGCGGGTTCACCTCGGCCGGGATCCAGGACAGCATGAAGATTCTCGCCGGACAGACGCGCCACCGGGCACCGCTGGTGCGCACGATCTACAGGTCCTGGTATTCAGTTCGAGTGGAACCCCGGAGCCGACCACGTCGCCGTGGATCGAGTTGCGTCCTGGGGGCCTCGTTGGCCGAGTACGCGGTGAGCGGCGCCGACGTGGGGCCTGCCGCCGAGGACACGATCACGATGCTCCTGCGGTCGCGTCCGGATGATATCGCGATGTCCGGTTCTTGCGCCCCTGTGCAAAGCGCCCAAACGAACATTGCCCATGAAATTGACGTCCCTGGTAGACGGTTGGGGTGCGTCAGATCCCCGCAGGGCAAGCCTTTGGCAGGCAACAAGCCACGCTTGCCCTTACCTGTCGATAGCCGGCCCTGGCCCGTTGTCGGTCGGCAGGATCTTGAGCGAATCTCAGGGCGCCGACTCGGTGAGTTGTCGTTCAAGGGCGTTGGCGTGGGGTAGGGGGTTCGGTGTCGTCGTTTGGAATTCGGGCTGTGTCTTGCGGGAGTGGGGTGCTTCGGGCTCGGCAGTGGTTGTGCGCGGGAGTGTGCCTTCGCGACGCCACTTTCGGAGGATGCGGCGGCCGTAGTTGTGGGTTCCGGCGATACGGTCCAGTTCGGCGCCGGTGGGTGTTCGGCCTTGGGCATTTTCGTGTTGGTAGTGGCTCCACATCAGCTGTTCGGCGGTCGGCTTCGGTAAGTGGTTTTCCTGCTCTGACGTGGTCGTCGGAAGAGGAGTGATCGAGGGCGGTGTCGCGGGAGCGGTCGTCTCGGGTTCGGTGGGAGGTCGCTCAGCGGGAGTCAGCTCCGGAGCGGCGGGCTCGGTGCGGTGGCGTTTGAGTGCGCGGTTGAGGAGTTCGACGGCCAGCAGCAGAGCAAGGGGAGGGCAAGCAGCGACGGCGACGCCGAGCGTGCTGGTCACCGGCGCCGAGCCGATGTTCGCGCAGAGCGACAGCGAGATACCGAAGAGAAAGGCGGCCCAGGCAGCCCACCGGCTGGAGCCGTCGCGGTTCGGTTTCCAGAGTTCGACGGTGGCTGTGGTGAGGAGGCCGTCGACGATGAGGGGCCAGATGGATGCGGTCATGGTGTCGGAGCCGAAGCGGAGGGCGAACTGGCGGCCGTGGATGTAGGAGGCGTAGGCCGCGCCGAGGGCGACCAACGCAGTGCAGCCGCATTGAATCCAGAGGGAGAGGTCACGCCGGGAGGTGTTCACGCGGTGCCTCCGGAACGGCGGCGGCCGAGCCGTGGAACCTCGACGGTGGCGGAAAGTCGCAGCTCAGGTGCTATGTCAGCCTGGGTGGAAGCTGCTCGTACCTCGTCCTCGGTACGAACCCACGCTGTGAGCGATTTTGGGTTGCGAGCTGGAGCGCGGTGTGGGGCTGTAAGCCCGCCGCGGACCTCGTGGCGGCTTTCGCGTGGCGAAAAGATCGTCATCAGGCTCGGAGTCGCCTCGCGCCCGTCCTTGCTCGGATGCACGCTCTGAGCCTGGAGCAAGCCGATTTTCACTCGATCGAGTAGTTGGCAGTCAAGCTGGCTCGCCTCCACAGCGAGTCGCAGCCGCAGGAGATCGCTGGTGAGAAGCCGTTGGAGACCGGTACATGGAACAGGTCTCGTGTCGCCAGCCGAACGAGACAAGGTCCCGATCAGTCTCGGTGGTGCGACAGCCGCTGTGGGCCGACGTACTGCCGGTCTGGTGAATGCCACCCTGCGGAGCAAGGTGCCTGCGGAGGCGCCTCCGAGCGGCCGCCTCGATGCTCCGAGTAAGGGGGCAAGTCTCGCCATCGATCATGCAGGTCTCGCTCGCGGCTCCCGTACGCGCGACGTGCGCCGCTTCGCTTGCTCCGACCAATTGAGGGCGCTTATAGCGCAATAAAGCCTCTGAAGAAGTTCTCAGTTCGACTGAATGAAGGGACGCCGTCACCCGTACTGCACGGGTTTCTCGCAGTGCTTCTCCGGCGGGCCTGCCGAGCCTATTGCGAATTATCCGGCGCATCGATGTGCATGTCTGCAGAGACACTTCAGCTCTGGCGAGACGCGATACGAGACCTACTCCGCGGCAGGTCCCGCTACTGTATCGACCGCCGAGCTCACGGTCTTGGAGGGACGATGGGGCACGGGCGCGAGGGTGAACAGGCGACGCCGTTTCCTGGAATAGAGCAGCCGGATTGGTGTTACGCTCAATCAGGCCATCGCGGTACCAGCCGCCGGTTTTCCGGCCACGTCGAACGAACTCATGGCTTCGAAGCCGAACAGATTCGATTGCAACTGGCTTCGGCTGTCACTGATCTCTTGCGGTGGGCCCGCGAAAACGTATCTGACGAAACCGAAGAGGGTCACGAGAACACATGATCTCGCCCGACGAGTTGACTGCCGCCACCCTTGGCCCGGCACTGCTGGGCCGAAGGACACAGATTCCGGTGTCCGGCCCATCTGGGCTCTCGGACTACGCGGTCTCCCCGCTCGGCATGCCGACCGCCCTGTTGCGCGACGAAGTCCGCGTGGCGTTTCTGGCGAGGACATCCACAGAGGATCAGCAGGATCCCCGACAGTCCATCTTGCGCCAGCTCGGGAACTCGAAAGCCGCCATCCCCGAGTCGTGGGTGATCGTCGCCCACTTCTACGACGTCGAGTCAGGGCGAATGGACCTGGCTGCTCGGGGAAGGGGCGAGAACTACGACCGGTTCGACATCCCCATCGCGCGTGACGGGGGCATCGCCGATCTGCTGACCGAGGCGGCCGACCCGAAGCGCAGGTTCGATGTCGTGATCTGCGAGAACATCGCGCGGGTCGCTCGCCGGGCCTTCGAAGGATTGTCGGTCGAGCGTGAGCTTGAGCGGAACGACGTGCCACTGTTCGCCTCGAATGAACCCATCACGGTGTCCGGGAGCCGCGCGCAGCGGATTCTGCAACGCAGGATCAACCAGTCCGTGGCCGAGTACGAGGTGCTGAACACGCTCGAACAGTCTTGGGGCGGTCTGTGCACCCATGTTCGAGAAGGCTGGAACATCGGCAAACCGAGCCACGGCTACAAGGCGAAGGTCTTCAAACACCCGAACCCGGTCAAAGCGGCCAAGGGTTACACGAAGACGCGACTCGAACCGGATGGCCTGCGCGGCGAGACGGTCACACAGATGGCGCTGTGGCGGTACTACGAAGGTGTCGGCTGCGACACGATCGCGGACCGGCTGAACGAGGACCTCGCCAAGTACCCGCCTCCAATACCGCCTGGAGGGCGTCGGGCTCGTGGAGCTTGGAGCCGTTCCAGCGTCTACGACATCCTGCGGAACCCCAAGTACACGGGCTACCAGGTCTTCAACCGGCGAGCGACACGATCCCGCGGGGAAAGGTCAACGACCCCGTCAAGTGGGTCTGGTCGACGGTTCCGGCGCACGAGCCGCTGATTCCGAAGTGGATGTACGACGCGATCAACGCCGGCTGGAAGGGGAAACAAGGTTCTCGCGACCCGGAGATCCCGAACAAGAACCCCGTTGTCAGGAAGACTTACCGGTTCCGCGGCCATCTGTTCCACTCCTGTGGCCGGCGGATGGTCGGTGAGTCACGTCATGGGCGGCCGTACTACCTGTGCAGGCCCAGCAACAACAACCGTGGCCGATCAGATCGGTTCATCGAGCACGAGAAGGCTCTCTACCTGCGCGAGGACGCCTTGCTCGAGGCCGTCGCGAAGTTTCTTCGCCGAACGAGTCTTCGGACCTGACCGGAGAGCGATCCTGGAAGCCGACCTGCTCGGCACCGACGATCGCGCGGAAACCGAGCGGGAGGCCGAACGGCAGCGGATCCGGCGGAGACTCGTCGAGATCGCCAAACAGCAGGCGTCGATCCTCAAACAGGCACAGCAGGGAGACCCGGACGACCCGTTCACGATGGCTCTGCGCGGCAGCTACAACGAGCTCGCAGCTGAGGAGAAGCGTCTTCGGACGAAGAACGCGGACCTGGACGAGGCGAATCAGATGGATCAGGCGAGTGGACCGATCAGTGGTGAGCTGTCCTTGATCGACGCGCTACCTCACCTGGTGATGAACCTGACCGAAGCGCCGGAGCAGTACCTCAAGGCCCTTTTCGAGGCAGTCCAGCTCGCGATCGTGATTCACGACGACGGCGAGCGTGCGACAATGACGATCAAGCTCCCCGCAGACCAGCTGCCTGAGATCGCTCAGGTGGCGGAGAGGATCACCGAGCCCATGAATCCCCAAGAAGCCCCAGCCCAGCGGGCTGGATCTGCTTGTGGGGTAGTTGTTGGTGCCCCCGGTGAGATTCGAACTCACACTGGACGGGTTTTGAATCCGTTGCCTCTGCCAGTTGGGCTACGGGGGCGGCGCGAGGTGAACTTTACGGGATCACGGGAGTGCGCCTTCCGCCGGGCCCGGGAGTGTGACGACCGTCTGACGTGGTGAACGCCATCTAGCCGTCTGGATCGTTCCCGGTAGGCTTCAGGTTCGCGGACAGACCGCGAGCCGAACTGCCCGACGACCTTCAGGAGGACCCCGGTGACCGAGCAGGCTGCCGAGGCCAATGGTGCCGTCGCCGCACCCCAGCGGCGGGTGCTCGTGGCCGAAGATGAGGCCCTCATCCGTCTGGACCTCGTCGAGATGCTCCGCGAAGAGGGCTACGAGGTGGTCGGTGAGGCCGGTGATGGCGAGCAGGCCATCAACCTGGCCACCGAGTTGAAGCCCGACCTGGTGATTCTCGACGTCAAGATGCCGAAGCTCGACGGTATCGAGGCCGCTTCCAAGATCACCGGCGACCGGATCGCGCCGGTCGTCATCCTGACCGCGTTCAGCCAGCGCGACCTCGTCGAGCGGGCCAGGGACGCGGGCACGATGGCGTACCTGGTCAAGCCGTTCGCCAAACGCGACCTGGTGCCCGCCATCGAGCTGGCCGTGAGCCGGTTCGCCGAGTTGCAGGCCCTGGAATCCGAGGTCGCGGGCCTCACGGACCGGCTCGAGACCCGCAAGGTCATCGACCGCGCCAAGGGGCTGCTGATGAGCCGTCAGGGGCTCACCGAGCCGGACGCGTTCCGCTGGATCCAGCGCACCGCGATGGATCGCCGGACCACGATGAAGGCGGTCGCCGAGGCCGTCGTCGAGAGCATCGGCTGACGAATCCGCGAAAAAGGCCGCCTCCGTCGACGGAGGCGGCCTTTTTCGTGCTCAGAGACCGCTAGCCATCCGCATCACCCAGTAGACGTCGGTGTTCTCGACCGTGCCACCCAGCCGGGTGGAGCCGGGACCTTCGGCGGTGACGGGAGTGTCGGCGCCGGTGTGGTCGTGCGTCGTCCAGTCCACAGTGAACTGAAGCTTCGAGCCCGGTACGTCGAAAGGACCGTCCTGGTCGGGGTCGGTGTCGGACGCGTCGTGGTTCTCGATGCTCAATCCGCCCGTCTCGTGGTCGCCGCCGATGATCACCAGCGTGTCGGGGTGCGCGCGGACGAACCGCAGGACCTCGGCGACGGTGGCGTCGAGGGCACGGCCCGCGTCGATCACGCCGTGCGCGTTGTTCTCGTGCGACATCCCGTCGGTTCCCTCTTCCTCCAGGAACAGGAAGAAGCCGCGTGGGTTCTTCGAGAGGGTGTCGAGCGCCTTGCGCGCCATCTGCTGGAGCGGCACCCGCGGCGCGTACTTCCCGACGCCGTCCGGGCCGTAGTCGACCATGTCCTCGTTCGCGAACAGGCCGAGGATCCGGTTCGCTCGTGTGGTCCGCAGTTCGTCGCCGTCGCGCACGTAGGTGTAGCCCGTCCGCTGCGCGCGTTCGACCAGGTTGCCGTAGGGGCTTCGGCTCTCTTCCCCCGGTTTGTCCGGCCAGAGCCCGGGATTCCCCTTCGGATACCACCAGTCCTCGCCGCCGCCGAGCAGGACGTCCGGGCGGCTGTTCTCGATGTACTGCTTCGCGATGTCGCTCTGCGAGTCCCGGCTGGGCACGTGTGCCGCGAAGGCCGCCGGCGACGCGCCCGTCACCTGCGCGGTGGTGACCAGACCGGTCGACTTCCCCGCCCGCTTCGCCCGTTCGAGGATCGTCTCCAGCGGGCGCCCGTGGCCGTCCACCCCGACCGCGCCGTTGCGCGTCTTGTGCCCGGTCGCGAGGGCGGTGGCCGCCGCGGCCGAGTCGGTGACGATCTCGTCGGGGTCGTCCGAAGCCGTCCGCACGAGACCGGTGGCCGCGAGCCCGTCCATCGCGAGCCTGCCGTCCTTGCCCTTGAGCGCCAGCCGGAGCAGATCCCGCTGACCGAGACCGAGACCGTCGCCCTGGATATAGATGATGTTGCGTGCCGAGCGCGCCGTCGTCGTGTCCGCGACGGCGGCCGAGCCACCGCACAGGACCACCAGTACCGTCGCCGCCGCCAGACCACGTCCGCGCACATCGCCTCCAGTTAGTTAGGAGCCTTTCCTAACAGAGATCAGAGGCGTGTTCAACCGCGGAGCCTCGCCAGTCGAACGCCACGTCGAGACCGGCATCGCGCGACGCCACCACCAGCGTGGCCTGCTGCGCCTGTATCGCGCCGGCAGGACGAGGCAGGACACCGTCGAAACGGCGATCACCACGAGGATGTACTGCGAGCGAAAGGCGGGCTGGGTGAGCGGCACGACCGCGGCGGGCAGCAGCGCCGCGACGCCGAACAGCGGCCACTTCCGCCCCGGGTCCCCGCGGTGTGCGCGACGACCGCGAGCGCGACACCGGTCGCGGGGAACAGCCCGAACAGCACCGTCGCGACGAATCCGGCCAGGAGCACCTCGGCGAGCCGGTCGACCACTTTCACGAGCCCAGCATCACAGGGGACCGGTGGTGCAGCGGGAATCGTCAAGTCGACGAGATACCGGCTGACCGCATCGTCCACACAGGACGAACATCTGCCGTGGACGGCGTACCCGACGTCCTCATTGGACAGGAGCACCGCGGATTTTGTGGGCAGAGCCGTTGTTCACCGGGTGCGGTAGGCGGCCATGAACATGTCCAGCAGGTTGTCGACGGCGTTGTCGTCGATGGGGCGGGTGGACTGTGCCTCGGCGATGGAGCTGCCTGCCGAGCCCGGCCTGGAGAAGTCGGCGACCGAGAGACAAGAACCCGGCTGACATCCCGACCTTTCGGTCCGCCTGGATCCGGACGGTGCCGGCAGGCTCGTCTCCTGTGGCTTGATTTCACTTGAGCGTGAGCAGGACCAGGATCGCGGCTGAGCCCGCGAAGGCGATGGTGTGCCATCGCGATGCGGTTCCCTCGTCTGCGCGCGCGGGTGGAGCAGGCCGTCGGCACCCGCTACGGCGAGGCGCCCGACAATGGCTTCGAACACGGGCTCGACATGATCCTTGACGGGATCGAACGCCGGGTCAGTTCGCCGTGAACGCGGCGTCGCTGGTCCAGGCCCCCGAACGGCGACGGACAGGCCTGGTCAGAGGGCCTGAAGGTCTTCACCGCACGGCTTCGCGAGAACCCGAGGCGGCGCGGTCGCGGACGAGGAACAGCGCGATGACGGTGAGGATGACGAAAACCCACACCGACAGTCCCGCGAGCGCGACCGTCGGGTGCGCGGTCGCGGGTGCCTCGGTGTCGATGCCACCGGTGGCGAGGAAGGTCGAGGGGTCGGTGAGGGCGTGCAGCAGGACGGGCCAGATGAGGTTGCCGGTCACTCGCAGCGTCAGGTACATCGCGACGCCGAAGACGAAGGTGAACGCCATCGTCACGAGCACCGTGAGGACGGGCTGGCCGGTGAAGATGTTCGTGGAGTGGAGCAGCGCGAAGATCAGTGACGACAGCAGCATCACCGTCAGTTCGCCGTGTCCGCTCCGTCGCAGCAGGTTCACCACGAGGCCGCGGGTGAGCAGTTCTTCGGAGAGGCCGATGAACAGCCCGGCGAGGTAGGTGACGAGTACGGTGCCGATGCCGATCGTGGTGTAGTCGGTGCCCGCCACCCGATCGATCGCGCGAACAGCAGCAGGAGCGCGGAGCCGGCGATCACGGGCAGTGCGAGCCCGAAGAACACGCTTCGCGCGCTGCTGAACAGGTTCTCGGTGTCGACGAAAACGCCGAACAGCAGGCCGATGAGCAGGCTGATGCCCTGGAAGACCGCGACATAGGCGACCGCGAGAATGAACGGCTTCCACCATCCGCCGCTGTTCCAGAAACGGCTCCACGCGGACGGCTGTGTCATGGCGCTCCTTCGGCGGTCGGTATGCGGCGCACTGCGGATGGCCATCTGCCCGCACCTCCGCTCGAGCAGCATAAGCGGGAAGCAGGCGGCGCGCGCCTGCGTGACGCGGCCGCCTCGTGGTCGGTGCCGGGTCAGCCCGGGTAGACCTGGGGATCGTCGATGGCCCAATAGAAGTCGTTGTCACCGTTGGACAACCGCCACCGGACCACCATCGACTTCGCGCCCGGCGGAACCGTCACCCGGACACTTTCGGCTTTGGCGATCACGTCGCCGGGGTAGCGAAGTACCTCATGCTGGGCGCCGCCGTCGAAAGACACCGTCACGGTCGCGGTCTCCTGTCCTTCCTTGCGGTAATGCGATTGGAAGGCGATCTTCGCCGCGGACCTGCCCTCGACATCGTATTTCGGGGAGGTGAGAGTGGTGTCGTACAGGCCGCTGTGCGTCTTGTCGGACCATTCGTCCGAGTCGGCGACGGCGAAAACGCCGCGGGCCCGGACATTGGATTCCCGCCACTGGTCGCGCTGGGTCTTCGTCCAGAATTCGTCGGTGGTGAACGACCAGCCCCGCCATTCGGTCATTCCGCCGGTGCCCATCCGGGAATTGTCGACGCTCCACCCGGTGGGCGGAGTCCGCGTCCAGCCGAGCACGTCGGCGGGGATCCCGGTCTCGTCCGTCCTCGGCTTGAGGTCGTCGATCACTGTGTCGAACGGGTCATGGGTGGACGCGCCGAGCCGGCGACCGTCCAGGTTCCACGCCGGTTCCGGGGTGATTCCGTGGAGTTCCAGCACGGTACGGGCGATGTCCACGTTCTTCGCCTTGATCTTCGACGTGGTGTGCGGGATACCGGGGCCTGTCTCGAGGATGAACGAGCGCCGCTCTTCCGGGCTGGATCCGCCGTGCCCGCCGGCCGGTACGTGGCCGTGGTCGGTGGTGACGATGAACGTCCAGTCTTCGTCGGCGTAGCTTTCCCTTGCCTTGATCGCGTTGACCACTTCGCCCAGATTGACGTCGGTCTGCTCGATGGCCGTGCGATAGCAGTCCTTCTCGGTGCCGCAGGTGTGACCGGCGCTGTCGACGGCGTGGAAGTACACGAACGACGCGTCCGGGCCGGAGTTCTTCAGGTGGTCGGCGGCCTTGGCGGCGATCTGCGCGTCGCCCTCGGCCACCGGCAGCGATCCGTCCACGCTGACCTTGGTGTCGATCTCGTCGGAGAAGATCGGCGGGCCGACCGCGGTGGTGGTCAGCGGTGGCCAATCGGCGATGGCGAAGGTCTTCTTGGCGCTGTTCTCGCGCTCGATCCTGGTGAGGAAGTCGGGGTACCGCGCCAGGTCGGTGGCCTCGCCCCAGTTGTTGCTGAGCACCTTGTGCTTGTCCGGCCAGACGCCGGTCGCGATGGTGGCCCAGCCGGGGCCGGACAGCGTGGGCGCCATCGGGTTGGCGGGCAGCCAGGTCTCACTGAACCGGCCGGCCGCGACCAGCGCGTCCAGATTCGGGGTCTTGAGCGGGGCGGTCTTGCTGAACACCAGGCCGTCGATGCCGAACACGACCACCTTCTGGGGGCGGGCCGCCGCTTGGGCCGGTTCGGGCGAGGGCGGCGCCAGGACGGTTGCTGCCGCGAGCGCCGTGGCCGCCAGCGCGAGTGGGGTGCGTCGTCGCACGATGTCGTTCCTCTCCGAGACTGCGCCGCCCCGGAGGAGGACGGGCGGCTGGGATCGATGGTGACCACCCCGCTCGCCGCGCGTGAACCCGCGATGTCGCTATGCCCGCCATTCACTCGCCCTTTGAAAACTGTTCGCCGAATGATCGTATTCGCGGTTATGTCACCGATAACCAGACGCTCGGTTCCGGTGTCATCCGGGCACTGTTATACAGATCACGTCACAGCAGAAGAGGAACCTGAGGAGCCGGAAAAATGGCACTTCCGCACATTCAGCTGAACGGGCGCGAATACGCCGGAACGGCCGAACCGGTTGTCGTTGTCTGTGTCGACGGGAGTGAACCCGCGTACCACGAGAAAGCGATCGAAGCAGGGGTTATGCCTTTCTTCGAAAAGCTTTTGGCGAGTGGTAATTCGCTGTCGGCGACCTGCGCCATGCCGTCGTTCACCAACCCCAACAACCTGTCCATCGCCACCGGTGTGCCGCCCGCGGTGCACGGTATCGGCGGGAACTACTTCTTCGACCGTGACAGCGGCGAGGAAGTCATGATGAACGACCCGAAGTGGCTGCGGGTACGGACGCTGTTCGCCGAGTACTCCGCACAGGGCGCGAAGGTCGCCGTGATCACCGCCAAGGACAAGCTCCGGAGGCTGCTGGGATCGGGCCTCGACGGCGGGATCTGCTTTTCGGCGGAATTCGCGAGCAAGGCGACCGTGGCCGAACACGGCATTTCCGGGGTGCTGGACATGCTCGGTATGGAACAGCCGTCGGTCTACAGCGCCGAACTGAGCGAACTGGTGATGGCCGGCGGAGTCGCGCTGCTGCGGGATCGGCGCCCCGATTTGATGTACCTGTCGCTGACCGACTACGTGCAGCACAAGCACGCACCCGGTTCGGCGACGGCGAACGCGTTCTACGCCATGCTCGACGCGTACTGCGAAAAGCTCGACAACCTCGGCTGCGTCCTGGTGGTCACCGCCGACCACGGGATGAACGCGAAGTCGGCCGCCGACGGCGAACCGCGGGTGGTCTACCTGCAGGGGCTGCTCGACGAGTGGCTCGGTGCCGGGCACGCGCGGGTCGTGCTGCCGATCACCGACCCCTACACCGTGCACCACGGCGCCCTCGGCTCCTTCGCCACGATCTATCTGGACGAACCCGCCGAAGCCGGCGGCCTGCTCGCGCGGCTGTCACGACAGCCCGGCGTCGAACTGGCGCTGGACATCGACACCGCCGCGGCCCGGTTCGAACTACCCGCCGACCGGATGGGCGACCTGGTGGTGATCGGGGACCAGGGCACCGCGCTGGGCACCACGCCGGACCGGCACGATCTGTCCGCGCTCAAGGAGCCGCTGCGCTCACACGGGGGTCTGTCCGAACAGAACGTCCCGTTCGTCGTGAACCGGGACGTCCGTGCTCTTCCCGCCGGGCATCGGCTGCGCAATTTCGACGCCTACTGGGTCGCCACCACTTTCGCCGAGACGCCGTAGTGGCGACTCCCAGTCATACTTGAGGTCGAGATGTCGAAACCCTTCGCGGACATCCGGGACGACCGGCGAACACCGGACCGACGGCTACGCCGGGCTCAGTGGGCGGTGCTGCTCGCGACGATGTTCTGCTATCTGTTCTTCTACACCGGCAGGCAGACCTTCGGGTTCGCCATCCCCGACATCCAGAAAGAACTCGGTATCGGCAAGGCCACGCTGGGCTGGGTGAGCACGGCCATGCTGTGGAGCTACGCGGTCGGACAGGCCATCAACGGAAACCTCGCCGACAAGCTCGGCGGGCGCAAGATCATGACGCTCGGCGCGATCGGGTCGACCGTCGTCAACTGGGTCGTCGGTTTCGGCCATTCCCTGGCCGCCATCGCGATCCCGTGGGGTGTCAACGGATTCGTCCAGTCGATGGGCTGGGCCGCCGGGGGCAGGGTGCTCTCGAACTGGTGGCCGCACAGCGAGCGCGGCAAGACCTTCGGCTTCTACGTCTTCGCCGCCGGCACCGGATCGGTCGTGGCCTACGCGACTTCGGTCGTCACCCTCGACGTGCTCGAACTGGACTGGCGCTGGCTGTTCCGGATCCCGGTGCTGCTGATGCTGTTCGGCGGCCTGGTGTTCTGGCTCGTCGCACGGAACACGCCCGCCGAGCGCGGCCTGCCCGCGCCGGTCGAGCCGGACACGGCGACGGACCTCGCCACCCCGGAAACCCATGGCGCCGGCGTGAAAGACGCGCCGGAGAGCTCGCGCACCCGTTACCTGGCCGTGTTGAAACATCCGAAGATCTGGATCACCGGCGTCTCCATCGGTTTCCAGAACGCCGCTCGCTACGGCCTGCTGGTCTGGGTGCCGGTGCATTTCCTCGGCTCGAACTGGAAGACCGCAGGCGACGGTGGCGTCAGTCCTTTGTGGATCACGGTGGCCCTGCCGATCGGCATGGCGGTGGGCGCGCTGGTCAACGGCCAGATCTCCGACCGGCTCTTCGGTTCCCGCCGCGGCCTGCCCATCATGCTGTTCATGCTGGTCGGCGGACTGTGTGCGCTCGGTATGCACGCGTTGCCCAGCGGTGCGACCACGATGGCGATCGTCCTCCTGTTCTTCACCGGGTTCTTCGTCTACGGCCCGCAGGCATCTTTCTGGGCGCTGTGCCCGGATCTCGTCGGCGCCCGGCGGGCCGGGACCGCGACCGGTGTCGTGAACTTCTTCGCCTACCTGTTCGCGGGCTTCGGCGAGCCGCTGATCGGTTCTTTGATCGACTCCTCCGGCGACACCAGCCTGGTCTTCATCGTCGTCGCCATCTGCTGCGCCACGAGCGCGGCCTTCGCCGCGGCGATCCGCCGGTAGCGGAAGGGACCCCACTGATGACATCCGCGACAGCCGCCGTCTGGCACGGACCCGGCGCCGGCTTCGAACTCGCCGAGGTCCCGCTGCCGGACCTGGCCGAAGGCGAGGTACTGGTCCGCACGACCGCGGTGACCCTGTGCGGCAGCGATCTGCACACCATCGCCGGTGACCGGGACACCGACGTCCCGACCGTGCTCGGCCACGAGATGGCGGGCGAGGTGGTGGCCACCGGAAGCGACGTCCTCGCCGAGGACGGGGCGCCCCTCGTACCCGGCAGCCGGGTCACCTGGACCATCGGGACGTCCTGCGGCCACTGCGCACGGTGTCGGCGGGGCTTCCCGCAGAAGTGCGTGGCCGTGCGCAAGTACGGGCACGCCAAGATGTCCGGCGAGTGGGCACTCAACGGTGGCCTGGCCACGCACTGCCACCTGCTGGCCGGTACCGGCGTCGTCACGGTCCCGGCCGGACTGCCCGACGCGCTGGTCGCGCCCGCCAACTGCGCCACGGCGACCGTGGTCAGCGCGGTCCGGCAGGTGGGTGTCGCCGGCCACGACACGGTGCTCGTGTCGGGCTGCGGGATGCTGGGCCTCACCGCGATCAGCTATCTGCGGTCGATCGGCGTGAGCGAGGTGTACGCCTGCGACGTCGACCTCGATCGGCGCCGCCTGGCCGCCACGCTCGGCGCCCACAGTGCCGGCCCGGCCGCGATCCGGACGCTCGTACTCGACCGGACGGCGGGTGAGGGCGTCGCGGTGGCGCTCGATTTCAGCGGCAGCAACGCCGCCGTCCACGCCGACCTCGGCCTGCTGGCCATCGGCGGACGGCTGGGCCTGGTCGGCTCGGTGTTCCCGACCCCCGGCCTCGATCTGGTGCCGGAGAACCTGGTGCGACGGCTGCTGAGCATCACCGGAGTGCACAACTACGCCGCACCCGACCTCGTCGAGGCGGTGCGGTTCCTCGATCGGTACGCCGACCGGGCCCTGTTCGGGAGCTTCGTCACCGGCTCCTACGGCCTGGACAGGATCACCGACGCCGTCGCCCACGCCGTCGACGAACGACCACCGCGGGTGATGCTCACCCCCGAGACGACAAGGAAGTGACCGGCATGCACGCAGTCGACCCCGCCCACTTCGGCAACTTCACCGCCGGCCACTGGCATGCCGCGGAGAGCGACCAGACCCGGCTCGACATCAATCCGGCGGACGTGTCCGATCACATCGGCGACTTCGCCGAATCCGGCGGCCCGGACGCCGAGGTGGCCGTCGAGGCGGCCGAGAACGCCTTGCCCGGATGGCGCGACCGCGGCCCGATCGCCCGCGCGGAAATCCTGCGGCGAGCAGGGGAGCTGCTGGCCCAGCGGCGTGCCGAGGTCGCCGCCGTCATCACCCGTGAACAGGGCAAACGGCTCGGCGAGGCGCGCGGTGAGGTGGATCGCGCGCTGGCCATCCTGGACTTCACGATCGGCGAGGCGCGCCGGCTCAACGGCGTCACCACTCCCGCCGAGGAGCCACGCACACTGGCCATGACCTTCCGGCGCCCGATCGGCGTGGTCGGGCTGATCACGCCGTGGAACTTCCCGCTGGCGATCCCGATGTGGAAGGTCGCCCCCGCGCTGCTCGCCGGATGCACCGCCGTGCTCAAGCCGTCACCGCTGACGCCGCTGACCGCCGCGCTCCTGGTGCAGGCCTTCCACGACGCGGGCGTTCCGGCCGGCGTACTGAACCTGGCGCAGGGAGACCGGCCGGTCGGCGAGGCCTTGGTGGCCGATCCGCGGGTCACGGGTATCTCGTTCACCGGTTCGCTGCCGGTCGGCTTGGCGATCCAGCGGGCGGGCGCGCCCCGGCTGCTGCGCACCCAGCTCGAACTCGGCGGCAAGAACGCGTTGCTCGTCCTCGACGACGCGGACCTGGACAAGGCCACGGACGCGATCGTGCACGGCGCGTTCGGTCAGTCCGGGCAGCGCTGCAGCGCCACCAGCCGGGTGGTCGTCGACATCGCCGTCCGCGACGAACTGCTGCACCGGCTGACCGGACGGGCCGCGGCGATGAAGGTCGGCCCCGGCACCGACCCGGCCAGCGACATCGGCCCGGTGGTCGCCGCGGAACGGCTGACCGCCTGTCTGGCCGCGGTCGAACAGGCCGCGGCGGGCGGCGCCAAGGTGGTGTGCGGCGGGACGCGGGCCACCGAAGGCCTGCCGGATGGCTACTACGTCCACCCGACCGTACTGCGCGATGTGCCCTGGGACAGCGAGATCGCCCGTGAGGAGATCTTCGGACCGGTGCTGTCGGTGATCGATTGCGACGGGTTCGACGACGCCATCCGCATCGCCAACTCGGTCGAGTACGGCATGTCCGGCACCGTGTTCACCCGTGACCCCGCCCGGATGTTCGAGGCACTGGAACGGCTCGAGGCGGGCATGCTCCACGTCAACCGGCCGGGCGTCGGCGCGTACGCGCACCTGCCGCACATGGGTACGAAGGCCTCGCAGTTCGGCCCGCCGGAATGCTCGCCGCAGGTGTGGGATTTCTACACTGAGTGGCGCTCGGCCTGTATCTCGTACTGAACTGAGGGCCGGTCAAGAGAAAGTCGGGTACCCGCCATGGAGAAGCTGAACTTTCACCGGTTGTGGATCTTTCTCCAGGTGATCGAATACGGCGGGTTCTCCGCGGCCGCGGCGAAGCTGTACATGAGCCAGCCCTCGGTCTCCAACCAGGTGCGCCAGCTCGAGTCCTCCCTCGGCGCGGCCCTGGTCGACCGGTCGGGCGCCTACGCCACGCCCACCGCCGAGGGCGAGGCGCTGGCCGAGTACGCCCGAAGGCTGTTCCTGCTCGCCGACGAGGCGGTCACCGCCGTACGTCAGGTGCAGGGTCTCGGCCGCGGACGGCTGCACATCGGCGGCAGCAGCACGGTCGGTACCTACCTGCTGCCGCAACTACTGGCCACCTTCCAGCGGGACCACGTCGAGATCGACTGCGGCCTGTTCGTCGGCAACGCCGGACAGGTCGCGGACAAGCTGATCGAGGGCGAGATCGGCCTCGCCGTGTTCGCCGGAGAACCCGACACGACGGCCATCCGGCACGAGCCGATCCTGACCGACCAGCCGGTGATCATCGTACCGCCCGACCATCGCCTGGCAGGCCGGACCGTGCCTCCCGGAGACCTGGCCAAGGAGCGTTTCATCATGCGGGAGAAGGGATCCTCGACCCGCCGGATGCAGGCGAACGCCCTGACCGCCTGGCGCCTCGACGAGGTGACGCTGGTCGAAATGTGGGGCACCGAGACGGTCAAACAGGCGGTGCGCGCCGGGATGGGCATCTCGTTGACCTCGGAACACACCGTGGTGCAGGAGATCGCCGACGGAAGGCTGGCCGTCGTCCCGGTCGACCCGGCGCCACCCGCTCGCGTCATCGTCGCGGGGCACCGTCGCGACCGCCTGCTCGCACCGGCCGAACAAGCCTTCCTGACCGTCCTGCGTGACCTCGGGCAGTGGCCGAAGGGGATCACCCCTGTCAGTCCATAGTGGATAGTGAGGATTCACCGCGCTCGCGCTGCAGGCGAACCACGAGACGTGCTCCCGGCGCGGAATCTCGCTCAGGAGCCCAGCCAGGTCAGCAAAGTCGCCGCGTCGCGGTGGAGGTTTCGCGGTGCGTCGTCCTGGACGAATTCCAGGAGCGCGTGCCGCCTGCCGCCGTCGGTGCTCAGCTCGCTGAAAACCTTTCGCCACAACGGTTCGTGGTCGGCCAGGGCGAGCCGATCGGTGAAGCCGCCCGGCCCCCAGGAGAACACGTGCACTCCCACGAGCCGGGGCAACAGGCTCACCACTTCGGCGTGGCTCTCGCGAACGTCCGGGCCGGGTCCTGGCTGCCAGTACGATTCGAATGCTTCGTGATCGACCTGGTCCGTCAGCAGCCGCGCCGAGGCCGGCGTATCGGTCAGGGTGTCCGGGTGGTACTCGACGGCGACGGTCAGGCCGTGGCGCGCGGCGGCGTCGGCGCAGCGGCGCAGGTCGCCGGCGATCGCGGTCCTGACGGCGGGGGAGACATCCGCGGATCCCGCGGAACCCGCCCACACCCGGATGCGCGGCGCTCCCAGCGCGAGTGCCGTCCGCACGACGTCGGAGAACGCGCCGGGATCGCTGCCGCCGGCCACGTAGTAGGAGCCGTAACCCTCGATTTCGAGGCCTTCGCGTGAACATCGGGCCGCCGCCAGCCGGGCGGCGGCGTGGTCACCGACGGGCACGTGGACGTCACCGCCCCACTGGATCGCGCGCAAACCCGACTCGGCGGCGAGGCCGGCGACTTCGTCGACGCTGTGCCGGCGCAAGGTCACCGACACCAGTCCCGGCACGATCACGGTTCGGACCTTTCGGTGCCGGGCGCCCCGCAGGAGGCGCGGACGACCAGGGTGGGCCACAGTTGCACGCGGTGGACCGGGCGTTCGGCCGGGTCGGCCATGCGGGCCAGTGCCATTTCGGCCGCGACCGCGCCGAGCCGGTTCTTCGGCGGACGGACGGCGGTCAAGGGCGGGTCGGCCGCCGCGGCGACCTCGTCGTCGTAGGAGACGACGGCGAGGTCGCCGGGAACGGTGAGGCCCCGGTCGCGGGCGCATTCGGTCAGCCCGATGGCCTCGCTGTCGGAATGCGCGAACAGGGCGGTGACTCCCGCGTCGCGACAGCGTCGCAGTACGGCGTCGTAGGCGTCGGCCCAGCCGGGGGAGCCGTAGGCGGGCACTTCGAATTCGTCCTGGCCGGGCAGCCCGAGCGAGGCGGTGGTCTCCCGCCAGCCTTCGCGCAAGGCCCGGGTCGTGGGGCTGAAGCGCGCGGTGACGAAGGCGATCCGGTGGTGGCCGAGCGAGACGAGGTGTCGCACGGCCAGACCCGCGCCGAGGCTGTGCGCCGTGGTCGCCGCGTCGAGCGGCAGGGTGGGCAGTTCCGGCGGCGGGAGACGCTCGACCAGCAGGACCGGAATGGAGAGGCCGCCGAGCCAGCGCAGCAGGTCCAGGCCGGCGTCGCCGGTGTTGGTGGGGGCGATGAGCAGCGTCCGCGCACCGCGGTCGAGAAGTGCGGTGACCTGCCGCCGGTCTTCCGCCGCGTCGTACGCCGAAGCGCGCAGAGCCAGCCGTCCGCCCGCGGCGGCGATGGTCGACTGGGCGCCCTGGATGATCGACGGCCAATAGAACTCGACGGTGGGGACCACCATGCCCACCAGCGCCTGACCGGGCAGCCGGGAGACGCCGGCGCCGCGTTGCTCGGGCGGCTGACCTCGGCGCGGCAGCGTGACCCCGCCGTGCACGCGCGTCACCAGACCTCGATCGGCCAACGTCGTCACGTCGCGCCGGATCGTCACCGCGGTCACCCCGAGACTCGTGACGAGGTCGGCCAGCGGCACGGTGCCCCGCTCCCGGACGGCGGCGAGGATGAGTTCCTGCCGCTCCGACGCCAGTCTCATGGCAGCCCTTTCGCCGTCTCGATGATCGTTTCGTTTCGTTTGGTCGCGCCCCTTTCTAGCGTATCTCTGCCCTGTTCGGGGAGTTGTCCCCGGGTGAGAGCGATGTCAGGGTGGTACCGCCATCTTCGTTTCCTATCGATTCTGATCGTTTTGTTTCCTTGTTGTTGACCTGGGCCTTCCCGGGAGCTGAAGTGTGCGGACACATCGCCGTGTGAAAGGAGCTCAAGGTGTTCGGTACCCCACCCGGCGCGCACTTGTCGCGGAGGTCGCTGCTGCGGACCTCGGCCGGCCTCGGTGCCGCGCTCCTCACCGGCGGCGCGCTCGCCGGTTGCGCGAGCCCGGCCTCCGGAGCCACCCGGGTGCGCCTGTGGTCCTGGCTGACCGGAATGGACAAGTACGTCGCCGCCTTCAACGCCGCCCAGCGCGAGGTCCACGTCGAGCTGAGCGTGATCGCTCCCGGGATCTCGGGCGGCTACGCGCAGCTGACCAACGCCATCCGCGCGCACAACGCCCCGGACATTCTGCACACGGAGTACCAGGCGTTGCCGCAGATCCTGACGACGGGCGGCCTGCGCGAGCTGACCGGCGACGTCGCCGATCTCGCCGGTGGGTTCCTGCCCGCCGCTTGGCGGAGCGTCCGTCCGGACGGACGCACCTGGGCCCTGCCGATGGACTTCTGCCCGATGGTCTTCTTCTATCGCAAGGATCTCTTCGACCGTGCGGGGATAGCGGTGCCCCGCACCTGGGCGGAATTCCGGAACGCCGCCTCGGCCGTCCGCCAGGCCGCCCCGTCCGCGCGGATCACCACCTTCCCGCTCAACGACGGCGCGTTCCTCGCCGGAATGTGCTGGCAGGCAAGGGATCCGTGGTGGCGGATCGCGGGCGACGCCTGGCAGGTCGGCATCGACGGACCGGGCACCCTGCGGACCGCCGACTACTGGCAGGACCTGATCGGCTCCGACCTGGTCGCCGGCACCGGCACCGGAACGCAGAGCTGGACCGCCGCCATGCACGACGGCCGGCTGTGGGGGCTGCTCGGCGCGACCTGGAGCGTCGGCATGGTGAAGAAGTCCCTGCCGAAGGACACCGGTCGCTGGGCCGTGGCGCCGATGCCCACCTGGGGCGGCGAGCAGTCCAACGGCGTGCAGGGCGGGTCCGCCTTCGGGGTCTCCGCCGAGAGCAAGGCACCCGAGGCGGCGCTGACGTTCTTGCGCTGGCTGAGCACCGATCCCGCGGTTCCGCGTATCGGCGCGAAGGTGACTTTCCCTTCTCCCGCCTACGTTTCCAGCCGGCGCGTGGCCAGGGAAGCCTACGACGGCGCCTTCTTCACCGGCGGCTCGGTGTACGACGTGATGGACGCGGCGGCGACCCGGGTCCCCGACTGGACCTGGGGGCCCAACGCGCTCAGTGTCTTCTCCGCCGCCGCCGACGCACTGGGACCGGTGCCCACCGGGGCGACCACGATGCCGGCGGCGATGCATCACCTCCAGGCCACCGCGGTGTCCACCATGCGTGAGCGTGGCCTGGCCGTAACGAACGGGGCCTGAGCATGGCGACGATTCTGACCGAGACATCCGCACCCGCCGCCGGACCGGTGGCGCGGCCGAGGCCCGCGAGCCGGAGACGACTTTCCGGCCTCGCCTTGGCCGCGCCGTTCGCGGTCCTGCTGCTCTGCACCGTGCTCGTGCCCATCGGGTACGCCTTCTATCTCAGCCTGTTCACCGATCGCCTCTCCGGACTCGGGTTCGACGGCTTCCGTCAGGTGTTCACCGGCTTCGGCAACTTCGCCTCGGTGCTCGGTGATCCCGCTTTCCTCGACAGCGTCGGCAATGTGGCCGAGTACGCGCTCCTGCACATCCCGCTGATGTTCGCCGGTGCGCTGATCATCGCGCTGCTGCTGGATTCCGCAGCTGTGCGGTTGCGGCGGATCTGGTCGCTGGCCGTCTTCCTGCCGCACGCGGTCCCCGGGGTGATCGCCGGTCTGATCTGGGGCTACCTCTACAGCCCGGGAATCGGCCCGCTGAACGACATCCTGCCGTTCGATCCGCTCGGTGACGGTGGTGTGCTGCCCTCGATCGTCAACATGGCCACCTGGCAATGGCTGGGCTACAACGTGATCATCTTCTACACCGCTCTGCAGGCCGTGCCTCGCGATGTGCTCGAAGCGGCCCGCGCCGACGGCGCCGGCCCGATCCGCACCGCACTGTCCATCAAGGTCCCGATGATCCGGCCGACGATCTTCGTCGCGCTCGTGTTCACCACGATCGGTTCGCTGCAGCTGTTCACCGAACCCTTGGTACTGCGCACTTTCAGCGGTGCGGTCACCAGTACCTGGACACCGAGTCTCTACATCTACGAAGCGGCCTTCATCAGCAACGACTACGGGCGTGCCGCCGCCGCGTCCATCCTGCTCGCCATCGCCTCTGCCCTGCTTTCCGCGGTGGTCATGCGCCTGTCCGCCCGGAGGTCACGGTGACCGCGTCCACCACAGCACCGAAAGTCACGCCGCGTCGCTCCCGCACCTCGGGGTGGACCTCGCGGGGCGCCGTCCACGGCATCCTGTTGCTCGCCGCGCTCTACAGCGTGCTGCCCTTGGTGTGGCTGGCGACCTCGTCGACCAAATCCGTCGGCGATTTCTCCACCACCGGTGCCTTCGAGTTCGCGGACTGGAACCTGTGGACCAACCTCGGCGACCTCTTCGCCAAGGAGGACGGCGTTTTCCTGCACTGGATCCGGAATTCCGTGCTCTACGCCGGGGTCGGGGCGTTCCTCGGCGCGCTGATCTGCACCGCCTGCGGTTACGCGATCGCCAAACTCGACTTTCCCGGGCGGCGGGCGTTGTTCGCGGTGACCCTGGCCGGGGTTCTGGTGCCGCCCACCGCGCTCGCCCTGCCGCTGTACCTGCTCGCGTCGGAGCTGCACGTGGTGAACACCTTCTGGGGAGTGTTCATCCCGTTGCTCACCAACCCGTTCGGCGTCTACCTCGCGCGGACCTTCGCCGAGGCGTCCGTCCCGGACGAGATGCTGGAGGCGGCGAGGCTCGACGGGGCCGGCGAACTGCGTACCTTCTTCCGGATCTCTCTGCCGGTGATGCTGCCCGGTTTCGTGACCATCCTGCTGTTCCAGTTCGTCGGCATCTGGAACAACTTCTTCCTGCCGCTGGTGATGCTCACCGATCCCGAGCTGTTCCCGATGACGCTCGGCATCCACCTGTGGGGCACTCGCGCACCCCAGTTCCCCGACTACAACCCGCTGGTGATCACCGGATCCCTGCTCGCGGTGATCCCGCTGGTCGTGGGCTTCATCGTGCTGCAGCGACAGTGGCGCAGCGGGCTGGCCGCGGGGAGCGTGAAATGACGACCGCTGTCCGGAAACCGGAAACGCTGCTGCTGATGAACCGCCGGACGCGGGAGCTGCAGTTCGGCCCGGAGGAGATGGCCCGGCTGCGCGCCGTCGCCGCCCTGGGGGAGCCGGTCGCGGCCGAGGAACTGAATTCCGAGCGAGTCCGCGCGCGCCTCGCCGAGACCGAGGTACTGATCACGTCGTGGGGCTGTCCGATGCTGGACGAACCGGTGCTGCGCGCCGCGCCTCGGCTGCGCGCGGTCCTGCATGCGGCGGGCTCCGTACGCGGTCACGTGCCCGCCGCCGCGTTCGACCGCGGCCTCTTGGTGACGACGGCCGCCGACGCCAACGCCGAACCCGTCGCCTGGTACACGCTCGCCGCCGTCTTGTGGGCGTTCAAGAAGGTGCCCTTCCTCGCCGCGGACGCTCGCCGCTTCCGCGAGGATTGGTCGTACGTGGACCGCAGGGGAGAGCTCAGTGGCCGGGACCGCACGGTCGTCCTGGTCGGCTTCTCCCGGATCGGCAGGCGAGTCACCCGGCTGCTCCGCGACCTCGGACTCGCGAGGGTGCTCGTCGTCGACCCGGTGGTCGACCCGGCCGAGATCATCGCGGCGGGAGCCGAACCGGCGTCGCTGACGGAAGCCTTGCCCCAAGCCGATGTGCTGAGCCTGCACGCGCCGGCACTGCCGGGAACCCGCCATCTGATCGGGGCCGCCGAACTGGCGGCGCTGCCCGTGGACTCGGTGCTCGTCAACACCGCGAGAGGCGAGGTTATCGACCACGCCGCACTCGAAGCCGCGTGCGCAGCGGGGCTGCACGCCATCCTCGACGTGACCGATCCCGAACCACTGCCGGCCACCAGCCCCCTGTACGACCTCCCGAACGTGCTCCTCACCCCGCATATCGCGGGCTCCCTCGGCTCGGAGACCAGAACGATGTCCGCCGCGGCCATCACCGAACTCGAGCGCTACGCGGCGGGCCTGCCACCGGTCTCCCCGGTGACCGCGCAAGCCCTGGCGGTACAGGCATGACGGCCGGAAACCCGCGCGGGCCGCCCTCCCGGTGCGTCACCGCTCGCCCCCTCCCAACGGACTCCGCAGAAACCGGAGAAAGTCGTGCTCAACTCCAAGATCAGCAGGCGGCACGTGCTGCGGGCCGGAGGTGCGGCCGGGCTGGCCGTGGCCCTCGGCCTGGCAGGACGGCCTGCCGAGGCAGCCGCACCCGGTCCGGTCAGGATCACCGATCTCGGACCCGCCGTGGTCCGGTTCTCGCTCATGAGCGCCGTCCTGGTCGGCGACACCGTGTACATCGGTTCACGGAACATCGACCCCGTGCGCCTTATCGCACTCCACCTGCCGACCGGCAAGGTCGTGGCTCAGAGCGATCTCGGCAACGGCTATTCCGTCCAGGCCCTCGCGGCCGACCCAACCGGCAGGTACCTCTACGCGGGAGTACTCCAGAAGTCCGGCGGAGACCGGCCCAACCTCTACCGCTGGGACCTGACCACACCCGGCGTCCCCGCCGAGCCTCTCGGCCGTATCGGCGACCGCGACGTCCGTGCGCTCACCGTCGCTCCCGACGGTTTCGTGTACGCGGTGGGAGGCGGCTCCACCACCGCTCCGGCTCTCTGGGAATGCGACCCGAAGACCCTCTCGGTTCGCGACGTGGGGACACCGGGCCCGGCGGGCACCCTCGCGCGAGCCGTCGCGGCGACCGAAAAGACGGTGTTCTTCGGCGCGGGCACCACTTTCAACGGCGGCGGCGAGACCGGCAGGGCCACCTTGTACGCCTATGACCGGTCCGGTGGCACGTTCACCTCGGTCACCCCGGCGGAGATGACGACCGACCCGAGCATCCGCGACCTGGCCGTCATCGACGGTCGGCTCGTCGTCGGCTCCGCCGCGTCCACGAACTCCGCGAAGGTCGCCGTGATGGATCTGGAGGACCTGTCCTCTTACTCCGTCGCGGTCTCGTCCGGAACGGTCGCCAAGTCGTTCACGGCTATCGGCGACGCGATCTATTTCGCCTCCGACGACGGCCTCCTCGAATACGACAGGCCGGCAGGCACCATTTCTCCCGTCGAATTCGACGGGCCGGGACTGGGCGAGATCTGGGGCGTCGACAGCCGCGACGGCAAGATCGTCGTCACCTCGGCCTTCGGTTTCGTGGCGGAGATAGACCCGGGCGCGGGGACGTCGGCGGTCGTCGACCTCGCCGAAGCAGGTGCCCCCGAAGCCGCTCAGCTCGTGATGGGCCTCGCCGCCGGTGGCGGTTACGTCTACGCCGGCGGGACCGGCACGGTGGCCCGGCGCTCCCTGCGCTCGGGTGAGGTCGTCGACCTGCGCGCGCCAGGTGAGGCCAAGGACGCCGTCGTCCACAATGGAGTCCTGTACACCGGCCAGTACAACTCGCAGGGCATCTGGCGCTACGACCCCCACGACGGCAGACCACTCCGGCAGGTCGCCGGTTTCCCTTCCGGGCAGAACCGGCCCCTGGACGTCGCGCTCGACCGGAAGAACGGCCTCGTGCTCGCCGGCGTGCAGTCCGACACCGAGGGCGGCGGTTCCCTGTGGACGTACCGGCCGGAGGACGGCCGTTCCCGGTGCTTCGTCAACCCGATCGACGAGATGCAGTGCGTGCGCGGCCTCGCGAGCAAGGACGGCGTGGCGTACCTCGGTGGCGACAACGCGCTCGCCACCGGGCCGCGTAGTACGGTCGTCGCCTTTGATCCCTTACAGGGCAAGGAACTCTGGCGGATCGATCCGCGGCAGTCCGCGGGCGTGGCCGCGCTGGCGATCGAGGGGCGATACCTCTACGGCCTGTCCCGCAAAGGCGGCTTGTTCGTCATCGACCTTTCCCGGCGCGCCCTCGTGCACCGCGCGGATGTCAGCGCGGTCTGCACCGGCTTCGCCGCCATGGTGACCAATCGTGGTGCGGTGTACGGGGTATCCGACACGACCGTGTTCCGGTTCGATCCCCGCACTTTCGCCGTCACCACCGTGGTGCCCGACATCGACGGCGGCTGGTACAGCGGCGCCCACCTCACCAACGACGAATCCGGCCACCTCTACACCCTGCGCGGCCGCAACCTCGTACGGATCGACGACTCGAAGGAGTAGTGACATCGACATGCGAACAGTGATGCGTTCCTCCGGCGCCCTCGCGCTGGCAGGTATTCTGGCCGCGGCGTTCCTGAATTCCGCCGAGGCGGTCCAGGAACACGATTCCGCGCTGCTCGACATCCGCTACCAGGACGGCAGCCTCAATTCCGGTATCCCCGAGCTGACCACGACCCACGCCACCGCGCCGGACGCGTCGTCGATCGTCGCGTCCGGAGCCGATCACGCCGTCGAGCACAAGGTCACGCTCGGCGATCCCGGATACGAATCCGACGGGGCGCCGCGCAGTGAAAGTGCCACGAACGCCGTCCCCCAAGGGATCTTCCATGTCGGCGACGCACGCCGGTACGAGTTCGACGTCCTTCTGAAGGACTGGAAGACCTATGAGCCGGGAGGTTCGGAAAGCGGCGACATCATCTTCCAGGGCAAGCACGCCGGCGGGAACTTCCCGTCCTTCTACCTGATGGCCAAGCGCAACAGTGTCTGCTTCCGGTCGCCGACACTCGGGCTGCAGGCCGACATCGTCGACGATTTCCGGCCCCATGCCGGCAAGTGGATGACCTTCCGGGTGGACGTCCGGTGGGCGGACGACAAAACCGGTTATTACCGGATCTCCGGCAAGATGCCCGGCGAGAAGGATTTCACCCTGAAGAAGACCTACGAGAATGTGCAGACCTTCCATCCCGAGAACCCGACGGAATTCGGCTATCTCAAATGGGGTCTCTACCGTCCTGGGCAGAGTATCGGGAACGGGGACGTACCGACCCGCGTCGTGTACCACGACAACATCAGTATCCGCGATCTCGCCGGAGCGTGAGTGTTTCGGGTCGTGGGAAGGTGGCGATGTCGGTGGTCTCGCCTCGCGCGGCGCGGTGGTCAGACGGAAACCGGTGGCGCGCAGGCTCACCATCGGCCGCGGAGGGTGCGTCTGGCAGGATCCTTGGATGTCACTTCGTGCTCACGCGGTCGATCCTGACGAGCTCATCCGGTGGTGCCGGGAGCATCTGGGCAGTCCGCCGGTGGAGGAGATGTTCAGGTCCGGGCATCTTTCCGCCGTCATCGGGCTCCGGCTGGCCGATGATCGTGAGGTCGTGGTCAAGGTTCGTCCGGACACGCCGCGGATGGCGGCGTGCGTCGAAGTCCAGCGCCGCCTGTTCGAGGCCGGCTATCCCTGCCCGCGGCCGCTCACCGGCGCGGCTCCTTTCGGCGGCGACGTCGCGACCGCGGAGGTTCATGTCCCTGGCGGCGCTGCGCTGCCGAGCGCGGACCGGGCAGCCTCAGTTTTCGCGAAGGCGTTCGCGCGGCTGATCCGGCTGGCGCCCGGTCCTGATGAGGTGGCCGCGCTCGTCCCGGTCCCGTCGTGGGCGGCCTGGGATCACGCCGAAGGCGGGCTGTGGCCCCGCTCGGAGGACTCTGACGTCGACCTCGACGAGGTCCCCGGCGCGGAGTGGATCGACGAAGCCGGGCGTCGTGCCCGGGACCGGCTGCGGGCCGGCGGATCAGACGTGGTGATCGGCCACTGCGACTGGCTTGCCGGCAACCTGCGCTGGAGCGACGACACGCTGCTGGTGGTGCACGACTGGGACAGCGTGATCGCCGAGTGCGAAGACATCCTGGTGGGTTTCGCGGCCGCGCTGTACTCGACCGTCGATGCGGACACCTTGGCCACCGTCGAGGACACGCAGCGGTTCCTCGTCGCGTATGGCGACGCGCGTGGCCGGGACCTCAGTGCCGACGAAGGTCAGCGCGCTTGGGCGGCGGGCTTGTGGACCAGGGCATACGACGCCAAGTTCCAGCACGCGGCCGGGCAGCCCATCACCTCACTGTCGGAAGACGAGGCTCGCGAGCGTCTCCGTTGTGCCGCAGCCTAGGTGCTGTCTTGTGCCCGCACTTCCTTCGGTTGTCCACAAGGGACACTTTTCGAGCCGCAAGTGTCTGGTTTGGGTAGTATGCACGGTTTCGCCAGGGGGTCGTGAGTGGCAAAGAGGGTCTATTGAGGGGTAAGGCAAATATGGCGTGATGGCCTGGATGGCAGGAGCGAGCTTGCCGAAGAGGGTCAGCGTGGCCCCGCGTGTCCACAAAGGACAAAGCATCAGCCCAAGGTGACTGATTTGGGGACTTTGCGTATCTTCGTGCGGAGGTGGGGGGTGGGTGGAGGGGTTTTTTTAAAACAAAAAACACACCAACCCCACCAAGTACACGGAGAAAATATAAAAAAAGGACACAAAGCGCGCGGGCCCCGGCGGT